>JBAVOG010000808.1:0-22082 GCA_049691875.1 Burkholderiales bacterium
CGGGCGCCCGCGGCACCGGCATCGGCGCCGGCTGCTCAGGCGTGATGCTTTTCACGACGGCTTCGGGGCGGGCAGGCTTCGCGTCCGGCGCGAGGAGCTTCTTCTCCTCTTCGGCGGGGGCTTCCACCATCTTGTAGCTCGGCGGCAGCACGCCTTCCTGATTCAGGTCGTCGTGGCGCAGGCGCTCGATGCGGTAATTCGGCGTCTCCAGGTGGATGTTCGGCAGCATCACGATGTTGACCTTGAGCCGCGTCTCGAGCGCGTGGATCTCGTCGCGCTTTTCGTTCAGCAGATAAGTCGCCACGTCGACGGGGACCTGCACGTGCACCGCGGCGCTGTTCTCCTTCATCGCTTCCTCCTGCATGATCCGCAGGATGTGCAGCGCCGAGGATTCGATCGAGCGAACGTGACCGGTGCCGTTGCAGCGCGGGCAGGCCTGGTGGCTCGTCTCGCCCAGGCTCGGGCGGAGCCGCTGGCGCGAGAGCTCCATGAGCCCGAACCGGGAGATCTTGCCCATCTGCACGCGCGCGCGGTCATGATGCAGCGCGTCGCGCAGGCGATTCTCGACCTCACGCTGATTGCGCTGACTCTCCATGTCGATGAAATCGATCACGATGAGGCCGCCGAGGTCGCGCAGCCGCAGCTGACGGGCGATCTCGTCGGCGGCTTCCACGTTGGTGCGCAGCGCGGTTTCCTCGATGTCGGCCCCTTTCGTCGATCGGGCCGAGTTCACGTCGACCGACACGAGCGCCTCGGTATGGTCGATCACGATGGCGCCGCCGGAGGGGAGGGGGACCTGGCGGGAGTACGCGGTCTCGATCTGATGCTCGATCTGGAAGCGCGAAAAGAGCGGGACGTCGTCGTGATAGCGCTTCACCCGCTGCACGTTGTCGGGCATCACGTTGCCCATGAAGGCGACGGTCTGCTCGTAGATCGAATCGGTGTCGATCAGGATCTCGCCGATGTCCGGCTGGAAGTAGTCGCGGATCGCCCGGATGACGAGACTCGACTCCTGGTAGATGAGGAACGGCGCGGGATTGGCCCGATCGCCGACTCTCAGCTTGCCGCCACGGCTGGTGGCTTCTTCTGCCTCGGCTTCGGTCCAGCGATGCGGCTCGGCGGCCTCGACGACCTTTTCCCAGAGCTTGAGGAGGTAGGTGAGGTCCCAGGCCAGCTCTTCGGCGCTCCGCCCGATGCCGGCCGTGCGCCCGATGATGCTCATGCCCTGCGGCACGGTAAGCTGGTCCATCGCCTCGCGGAGCTCGTTGCGATCCTCGCCCTCGATGCGGCGCGAAACGCCCCCGCCACGGGGGTTGTTCGGCATCAGAACCAGATAGCGCCCGGCGAGGCTGACGAACGTGGTGAGCGCAGCGCCCTTGGTGCCGCGCTCGTCCTTCTCGACCTGGACGAGGACTTCGGTCCCGTCGGCAACCGCGTCCTGGATCCGCGCGCGGCCCGGATCCACGGACGACTTGAAATAGGTGCGCGAGATTTCCTTGAAGGGCAGGAACCCGTGGCGCTCGGCGCCGTAGTCGACAAATGCTGCTTCGAGACTGGGTTCGACCCGGGTGATGATTCCTTTGTAGATGTTTCCCTTGCGTTGTTCTTTGCTGGCCGATTCGATGTCGAGATCAATGAGCTTCTGACCTTCGACGATCGCAACACGGAGTTCCTCGGCCTGTGTTGCGTTAAACAGCATGCGTTTCATTTAGTTCTTCTCCTGCGCCCAGGCAGGACAAACCAACGCCGCTGAAGTTTTGGCTCTTCAGGTTTGCATGGTCGCCGTCATTCCGGAGTAGTTGATCACGGAGGGAGGTCTGGTTTGTCGTCGAAGCCCCGTTGGCGTCATGTCGCCGGGGCCTTGGGTTCTGCCGCTGTGTCTAGCGCGCTAATCCAATTAACATCGCTACTTGTGGTGAGCGAAACGACCAGTTGAAGGATGCCGTGTGCGGAGCACCGGCCTCCTTCGCAACATTCGAGTCGGAACGTCCGGCGGCGCGGGAGGTTGCAACTTGAAACCTTGCAACTTGAATCAATTCGATGGAGCGCGTCTGAAACGCGCCACAGGAACCCCACGGCCGCTGTCCCGGATTCCGAAGGCAGCCGGCGGAGTATAAGCAGAATGAAGGAGTTAGGCAACGCAAGGGTGCACATTCTGGTCCTGGACGACGCCCGGTCCGGCCAGCGCGTGGACAATTTCCTCTTGCGCGAGCTGAAAGGCGTGCCGCGCAGCCATGTCTACCGCCTGGTCCGATCGGGCGAGGTCCGCGTGAACAGCCGCCGGGTGGACGTGACGTACCGGCTCCAGGCGGGGGACAAGGTCCGGATCCCGCCGGTACGAACGGCGACCAGCGGCGCGGGGCGACCGGCGGCGCGGCCGGTCGAGTTTCCCGTGGTTCACGAGGACGATGCGCTGCTCGTCATCGACAAGCCCGCCGGCGTTGCCGTCCACGGCGGCAGCGGCGTCAGCTCGGGCGTGATCGAGCAGCTGCGCGCCGCCCGCCCGGAGGCGCGCTTTCTCGAGCTCGTGCACCGCCTCGATCGGGACACTTCAGGGCTCCTCATGGTCGCCAAGAAGCGGTCGGCGCTGCTTGCGATGCATCGCGCGCTGCGGGAGGGCGGGGTGGACAAGCGCTATCTCGTCCTCGTGAAAGGCCGGTGGACCCGTGCCTCGCGGGACGTGACGTTGCCATTGCGCAAGTACCTGACGGCCGCGGGTGAGCGCCGGGTGAGCGTCGATCCGGGCGGCCGCGAATCGCGCACCCGGTTCGAGCTGATCGAGCGGGTCGGAGACTACAGTCTGCTCGCGGCGACGATCGAGACCGGGCGAACGCATCAGATCCGCGTCCAGCTGGCAGAGCTGGGATTTCCGGTCGTCGGGGATGAGAAGTATGGCGATTTCGACCTGAACAAAGGCCTTGCAAAGCAGGGGACGCGGCGCATGTTCCTGCATGCCGAGCGGCTCGAATTTTCGCATCCGCGGACTGGCGAGCGTCTGGCGCTCGTCGCGCCGCTGCCCGCCGAGCTGCGGAAGGTTCTCGACCGGATTCGTGCGATTTCTCCGCATGCCGAAGCGCTTTGAGCTGCTGGTCTTCGACTGGGACGGGACGCTGATCGATTCCGCAGGGGCGATCGCGACCTGCATCCAGGAGGCGGCCCGCGATCTCGGTCTGGCGGTCCCGGACGACGAGCGAGCGCGCCACGTGATCGGCCTCGGTCTCGCCGATGCGCTGGCGTATGCCGTCCCGGAACTGCCGGTCGCCGAGTACGGCCGGATGGCCGAACGCTACCGTCACCATTTCATGGCGCGGGACGCGGGTCTGCCGCTCTTCGCGGGGACGCGCGAGCTGCTGGAAAGACTTCATGCCGGCGGGTTCCGGCTGGCAATCGCCACCGGCAAGAGCAAGGCGGGGCTCGCGCGCGGACTCGAGCACCTCGGGCTGGAGGGCCTCTTCGAGGCCACTCGCTGCGCGGACCAGTGCGCGCCGAAGCCGGCGCCCGACATGCTGATTGAACTGATGAGTGAGCTCGCCACCGGGCGCGCGCACACTCTGATGATCGGCGACACGGCGCACGATCTCGGAATGGCGGCAAATGCCGGCGTCGCGGCGGTGGCGGTGGGCTATGGCGCCCATCCGGCCGAGCAGCTGGCGGCTTTCGGACCGCTCACGCTCGCCAGTTCCACCGCGGAGCTTGCCGCATGGCTGGACGAGCACGCCTGATCTGCGCCTCCGCCGACCTGGTGGAAGGCGGCGACGGTGTGCGGTTCGAGGTCGAGCACATGGGGGAGACGGTGGGTGCATTTGCAATCCGGCACGAGGGCGTGGCGCACGCCTATCTCAACCGCTGCTCGCACGTCGGCGTGGAATTGGACTGGGAGCCGGGCAAGTTCTTCGATTCGGAGAGCCCGATTTTGATATGCTCCTCGCATGGGGCCTTGTATGGCCCGGCGACCGGCGCATGCCTCGGCGGACCCTGCCGCGGCGGGCTCGAAAAGCTCGCAATCGAAGAGCATGATGGCGAAGTACGTTTGAAGGAATGATCGGGTGACTATTGGTGGAAACGACGGTGGAAGCGACGACGTGAACCACTACTACAGTGGCAGTGGCGGCGGCCGCGCCGGCCCCGAGGGCGGCGACGGGAGCCAGAAGTGGGAGCGCGGCGTCCTGGAGAAGCTCGCGTTCGCGGCGATCAAGGAACAGCGGCGCGCGCGGCGCTGGGGGATCTTCTTCAAGGTGCTCGGGTTCGCGTACCTGACCTTCCTGATCGTCATGCTGCTCGACTGGCCCGGGGACGACGGGCTCACCGGCAGCAAGCACAGCGCGCTGGTCGACCTCAACGGTGTCATCCAGGCGAAAGGCAACGCCAGCGCCGACAATGTCACCGCGGCACTGCAAGGGGCATTCAAGGACAAGAACACCAAGGGAGTGATCCTGCGCGTGAACAGTCCGGGCGGCAGCCCGGTGCAGGCGGGGATCATCTACGACGAGATCGGCCGGCTGCGCGCGAAGTATCCGGACATCCCGATGTACGCGGTCGTCGAGGACATCTGCGCCTCGGGCGGCTACTACGTCGCGTCGGCCGCCGACAAGATCTACGTGGACAAGGCGAGCATCGTCGGGTCCATCGGCGTGATCATGGACCAGTTCGGTTTCACCGAAACGATGCAGAAGCTCGGTGTCGAGCGGCGTGTGCTCACCGCCGGCGAGAACAAGGCGTTCCTGGACCCGTTCTCGCCATTGAGGCCCGAAGATGTCAAGCACGCCCAGAATCTCCTGAACGACATACACCAGCAATTCATCGCAGTCGTGAAGAAGGGGCGCGGCAAGCGCCTCAAGGACTCGCCGGAAATGTTCTCCGGCCTGTTCTGGACCGGTGACAAGAGCATCGAGCTCGGGCTGACCGACGGGTACGGCAGCGTCGACTCCGTCGCGCGCGACGTGATCAAGGCCGAGCAGATCGTCGACTACACGCGCAAGGACAACGTCGCCGAGCGAATCGCCAGGCGCTTCGGTGCGGCCTTCGCCGACGCGTTCGGCTTTTCCACGGAAGCGCGCGGCCCGCGCCTACGCTGACGCGAGCAGCAGGAAGACGGTCGGGCGCTTGCCGATCGTCACGGGCTGACGACGCCACTCATCCAAGGTGGCGGTGCGCACCGACTCGGTCGCGAGCGTGAGGTCGGTGGCGAGGCAAACGAGCGTTGCGGGGTCGCAGGCCCGCACCAGCGCTGCCATCAGGCGGTCGTTCCGGTAGGGGGTCTCGATGAAGATCTGCGTCTGCTGCAGCTTCCGCGAGTCCGTTTCGAGCTCCCGCAGCCGGCGTGCGAGCTGACCCTTCTCGACGGGCAGATAGCCGTGAAAGGCGAAGCGCTGGCCTTCCAGGCCCGATGCCATCATCGCCAGCAGTATCGAAGAGGGCCCCACCAGGGGTGCAACCCGCAACCCTTCCGCATGCGCCAGACGGATCAATGCCGCGCCGGGATCGGCGACGGCGGGCGCACCGGCATCCGAAATCAATCCGCCATCCTCCGCGGCAAGCGGTTTCAACAGCCCGGCGAGCGCCTCCGGGGGCGTGTGCTCGTCCAGCGTCGCGATGCGCGCCTCGGCAATGGGGCAGCCGAGATCGATCTGCTTGAGAAATGCCCGCGCGGTGCGCGGATGCTCGGCAATGAAGTACCGCAGTGTCCGTATGCGTGCCTGCACGCCCGCCGGCAGAATGTCGCCCGTTTCCGCGGGCCCCAGCGGGCTGGGAATGAGATAGAGCGTCCCCGGCAAGACTAGAGGACCTCGTAGTCATGCTCCGCGAGGAGCTCGACGAGCGCGATGAGCGGCAAGCCGATCAGCGCATTCGGATCGTCGCCCTCCATGCGCCGGATCAGCACGATGCCGAGCCCGTCGGCCTTCGCGCTGCCCGCGCAATCGTAGGGCTGCTCGGCGCGCAGATAAGCTTCCAGCTGCCGATCGCTGAAGTCGCGAAACTCGACGACATAGCGAACTGTCCGCGCGACCGTCTTGGCCGATGCCTCGCAATGCACCGCGAGCGCGGTGAGGAACTCGACGCGCCGTCCGCGCATGCGCTGCAGCTGGTCGACCGCGCGTGCGTGCACCTCCGGCTTGGAGAGGGCTGCGCCGTCGAGCGCCGCAACCTGGTCCGATCCGATGACGAGCGCGTCGGGGCGCACCTTGCCGACCGCCTGCGACTTGGCGATCGCCAGGCGATGCGTCAAGTCCGCGGGGGATTCTCCCGGGAGCGGAGTCTCGTCGACGCCGGGCGCGATGACCTCGAACGGCACGCGCAGCCGCTCCAGCAACTTCCGCCGGTACAGCGAGGTCGAAGCGAGCACGAGGGGACGCGCGGAGCGGGGCGGATTCATGGCCGGTGCGCGTGCCGTAAACTCGCGCTACCTCTATGTTTTTTTGACAGAGGGACGCGAAAATCATATCATGCCGCCCCTATGTTGCAAGGCGGCGTCATCGACGGGCTCGACTTCGCCCGCGTGGGCGGCAGGCGTGCAGGGACGCTCGAACTCGCCGATCTGCCGCGGCTTGTGGAACTAGGCTGCAGTGTGGCTCGAATCGAGTACGCGGTCCGGGGCGGTGCAACGACCCACGGGAAACCGGGCTTGCACGTGGACGCGACGGGGCAGGTCGACCTTGCCTGCCAGCGCTGTCTCGAACCCGTTGCAGTGCAGGTCGCGGCGCATGCCGAGCTGGAACTCGTGGCGACGCAGCGCGAGATCGACGGAGCTGACGACGATGTCGATCGGGTACTGGCGAGTCGTTCGATGGTGGTGGCTGAATTGGTGGAGGACGAGGTGATCCTCGCGCTTCCCATGGTGCCGACGCACGCTGAGTGTCCGGTGGCGGCAGGCGATTCGGGTGACAAGCGGGAGTTGCCGTTCGCCGCCCTCGCAGTATTGCAATCAGGCTGGAAGAAGAGCGGATCACTTCCGGCGGTTGGTTCACATATTGAGGAGCACGACTGATGGCTGTTCAGCAGAACAAGAAATCCTCGTCCCGGCGCGACATGCGTCGGTCGCACGACTCCCTCGGCAAGCCGGCACTCGCCCTGGAGCCGTCCACGGGCGAGGTGCACCTGCGGCACCACGTGAGCCCGAGCGGTTTCTACCGCGGGAAGAAAGTCGTCAAAGCGAAGAGCGACGAGTAGTCGGCGCCCGCCGACGCGGACGCTCCGCACCCCCGCCCGTGCGAGATACCGAAGGAGTCGTGCTCGCTTCGGAGCGCGCCGGCGCTTGCCCGTGACCAAATCCGTCACGCTGGCGATCGACTGCATGGGCGGTGATCACGGCCCGCCGGTGACCGTGCCCGCAGCGCTGGCGTTTCTCGATTCCCATTCCGAAGACCGGTTGATCCTCGTGGGTCAACAGGCGCCGATCGAGCGCGAGCTGCAGCGCGGGAAATCCGCGCACGGCGCACGGCTCACCGTGCAGCATGCCGCAGAGGTGGTGGCTATGGACGAGCCTCTGCGGCAGGCCCTGCGCAACAAGAAGGACTCGTCGATGCGTGTCGCGGCAAATCTCGTCAAGAGCGGCGCCGCGGATGCCTGCGTCAGCGCGGGCAACACCGGCGCGCTGATGGCAATCTCGCGGTTCGTTTTGAAGACCCTGCCAGGAATCGACCGCCCTGCGATCGCTTCGGTGCTGCCCACGATGAAGGGGAGCACGTACATGCTCGACCTCGGCGCCAACGTCGACTGCACCCCCGAGAATCTGCTTCAGTTCGCGGTGATGGGCGCGTCGCTCGTGGCGGCCGTGGAGCACAAGGATCGCCCGACCGTCGGCCTGCTCAATATCGGCGAGGAGGCGATCAAGGGCAACGACGTCGTCAAGCAGGCGGCCGAACTGCTGCGCGCGAGCGGGCTGAACTATATCGGCAACGTGGAAGGTGACGGAATTTATCGCGGCGCCGCGGACGTGATCGTCTGCGACGGCTTCGTGGGAAACGTCGCGCTCAAGACCTCCGAGGGACTCGCGCAGATGCTCGGCAGCTTCCTGCGCGAGGAGTTCACGCGCGGCATTTTCGCGAAGCTGAGCGCGCTGATCGCGCTGCCGGTCATCACCCGCTTCAGGCGGCGCGTCGATCATCGCCGCTACAATGGGGCAACGTTGCTCGGTCTGCGCGGCATCGTCGTCAAGAGCCATGGGTCGGCGGACAGCTACGCTTTTCAGCGCGCGCTGGAGCGGGCGGCGGAGGAGGTCCGAAACGACGTGCTCGCGCGTATAGTCGGGACGACGCAACCTGCGGGAGCGGAGGTCGCAGCGTGATCTACAGCCGGATCGTCGGCACCGGAAGCTACTTGCCACCGAACGCGGTGAGCAACGACGATCTCGCGCGGCGTGTCGACACTTCGGACGAGTGGATCGTCTCGCGCACGGGAATCAGGCAACGGCACATCGCGAGCGCCGAGCAGACCTCCAGCGATCTTGCCGTGGAAGCGAGCAACGCGGCGCTTGCCGCGGCCGGCGTCGCGGCCGCAGACTTGGACCTCATCATCGTCGCGACTTCCACGCCGGATTTCGTGTTTCCCAGCACCGCGTGCCTGGTGCAGGCCCGGCTCGGCGTAAAGGGGTGCCCGGCATTCGATGTCCAGGCGGTCTGCAGCGGCTTCGTGTACGCGCTCGCGCTCGCGGACAGTCTCGTGCGGGTGGGGCAGGCGCGCACTGCGCTGATCATCGGCAGCGAGGTGTTCTCGCGAATCCTCGATTGGAGCGATCGGAGCACCTGTGTTCTGTTCGGCGATGGAGCGGGCGCGGTCGTGCTGCGCGCGGACTCGCGCCCGGGGGTGCTCGGGTCGGTCCTCCATTCGGACGGCAGCCAGGCGGGGATCCTATCGACGCCAGGAAACGTGAGCGGGGGATCGGTGATCGGCGTGCCATTCCTGCGCATGGACGGCCAGGCCGTATTCAAGCTCGCAGTGAGGGTTCTCGACGAGGTGGCGCGCGAGACGGTGTCGCGCTGCGGCCTGACGCTGGAGGATATCGACTGGCTGATTCCGCACCAGGCCAACTTGCGCATCCTCGAGGCAACGGCGAAGCGACTGAAGATTCCGCGCGAAAGGCTCATCGTGACGGTGGATCAGCACGCGAACACTTCGGCGGCATCGGTTCCGCTGGCGCTGGACGTCGCTGTGCGCGACGGACGCATCCGCGCCGGGCACCGCGTGATGCTGCAGGGGGTCGGGGGCGGGTTCACGTGGGGCGCGGCGCTGGTGGAGATGTAGTGTAGCGATCAGGCATGAGGAGCTCGTCTCGATGAGATTTGCGTTGGTGTTCCCCGGGCAAGGCTCGCAGTCCGTCGGGATGCTGCAGGGCTACGGAGAGTCGCCCGAAGTGCGTGAGGTCCTGGCTACCGCGTCCGATGTGCTCAAGCAGGACATCGGCAGGCTCATGGCGGAGGGACCTGCGGAGGAGCTCAACCGGACGGTGAACACTCAGCCGGTGATGCTGACTGCCGGGGTCGCGGCATATCGGGTATGGCGCGCGCTGGGCGGTCCGGAACCCGCGCTGGTAGCCGGGCACAGCCTGGGAGAGTACACCGCGTTGGTTGTCGCGGACGCCCTCGATTTTGCTGCCGCGCTGCCTCTCGTGCGGATTCGCGCCCAGGCCATGCAGGATGCCGTGCCGCAGGGCGAAGGCGCGATGGCGGCGATCCTGGGCCTCGACGACGCAGCCGTCCAGGCGGCATGTGCCGAGGCTTCCGATGGTCAGGTCGTGGAGCCAGTGAACTACAACGCACCGAGCCAGGTCGTGATCGCCGGGCACGCGGCCGCCGTGCAGCGTGCGATTGCAGCCGCCAAGGCGCGCGGCGCGAAGCGCGCGATCACGCTTCCGGTGAGTGCGCCGTTCCATTCATCGCTGCTTGCACCCGCCGCGGCGCGACTCCGCGAGGCGCTTGCCAACGTCGACGTCCGCTCCCCGCGGATTCCGGTGCTGCACAACGTGGACGTCAAGAGCTATAGCGAACCGGACCAGGTGCGCGATGCGCTGGTTCGGCAGGCGAACCATCCGGTGCGCTGGGTGGAGACGATGCGTGCGATGGCGGCGAGCGGCGTGACGTGCGTCGGAGAGTGCGGGCCCGGCAAGGTACTGGCCCCGCTCGTCAAGCGGAGCGTCGAGGGGGTCGAAGGGCTTGCGCTCAACGATCGGGCGGCCATCAAGGCGGCCATTTCACACGTGCGGGGAGGTTGACGTGCTGGAGGGACAGATCGCGCTGGTAACCGGTGCCACGCGCGGTATCGGTCGCTCGATCGCCCTGGCGCTCGGCGCGTCCGGCGCGACAGTCATCGGCACGGCAACGACGGAGACGGGTGCGGCAAGCGTCGGCGAGGCGTTTGCGCAGGCGAACGTTCGAGGGCGCGGGGCGGTCCTGGATGTGACGGATGCCGAGGCCGTCAACCGGCTGCTCGCGGAAGTCGAAAAGGAGTACGGCGCGGTGACCATACTGGTCAACAACGCGGGCATCACCCGCGACAATCTTCTGCTGCGCATGAAGGATGACGAGTGGGATGCGGTCGTGGACACGAATCTCACGTCCGTGTTTCGCATGTCGCGTGCCGTCCTGCGCGGAATGATGAAGGCGCGCGCCGGCAGAATCATCAACATCACTTCGGTGGTCGGCGCGAGCGGCAATGCGGGGCAGGTGAACTACTCGGCTGCAAAGGCGGGCATCGCCGGATTCACGCGCTCGCTCGGCCGCGAGATCGGGAGCCGGGGCATCACGGTAAACTGTGTCGCACCGGGTTTCATCGATACCGACATGACACAGGCCTTACCGGAGGCAAGCCGCGCCGCGCTGCTCGGTCAGATTCCGCTCGGGCGCCTCGGTCGGCCCGAGGATATCGCCGCCGCGGTGGTGTTCCTGGCCTCGCCCGGAGCGGCCTACATCACCGGCGCCACGCTCCACGTAAACGGGGGCATGTACATGGGTTAGCACGACGTCGAGGAATGCTCCGGCGGAGGCTTCGATTGGTGAGGCGAGCGTGCGGGGAAAACCCTGGCTGCACGAACAAGGGGGAACGCCCCCTTGTATTTCCCGCCAAGCGTGCGCCACGCTTCTGGACACGTGATGAGGTGATGTTCCGGCAGGTGCGGAGTGACGGGTCGATTCTGCTAGAATTGCGCGGCTCGGAAAAGCCCGCGCTGGGCAAGCAAGTACAAGTCAGGATAATGGGGAAGGAGTCAGCATGGAAAACGTCGATCAACGAGTCAGAAAGATCGTCGCCGAGCAACTCGGCGTGAACGAATCGGAAATAAAGAACGAATCCCGGTTCGTCGACGATCTGGGGGCGGACTCCCTCGACACCGTGGAGCTCGTGATGGCACTCGAGGAGGAGTTCGAGACCGAGATTCCGGACGAGGAGGCCGAGAAGATCACCACCGTCCAGCAGGCGATCGATTTCATCGTCGCCCACACGAAGAAGGCCTGACCGGCCCCTGCCTCTGTCGCCCCCCCGTAACAACGGGGCATGCTTGGGGACCGCGTTTTTGGGTACCACTTTGTTGGGCACTAAACTGTTGGGCACTGCACTATTGGGGACCACATAGTGTCGCGCCGCCGCGTAGCCGTCACCGGAGTCGGGCTTGTCTGCCCGGTCGGCAACACGGTGGAATCGGCGTGGGCGGCAATTCTCGCCGGAACGCCAGGGATCACGCGAATCACGCAATTCGACGCTGCAGCGTACCCGAGCCAGATCGCGGGCGAGGTGAAGGGATTCGATGCCAGCGCATACCTCGGGCCCAAGGAATTGCGACGCTTCGACAAGTTCATCCACTACGGCATCGCCGCGAGCCTGCAGGCGGTTCGCGATTCCGGCCTCGACCTCGCGAAGATCGACCTCGAGCGGGCCGGCGCCAATATCGGGTCAGGGATCGGCGGCCTGCCGCTGATCGAGGAAACGCACGATGCCTATCGAAGCGGAGGCGCGCGAAAGATTTCGCCATTCTTCGTGCCGGGAACCATCATCAACATGATCGCGGGACAGCTCTCGATCATGCTCGGCCTCAAGGGCCCCAACCTCGCGATGGTGACGGCGTGCACGACCAGCGCCCACACGATCGGAGATGCGGGTCGGTTGATCGAGTACGGCGATGCCGACGTGATGGTCGCGGGAGGTGCGGAGTCGACCATCTCCCCGCTCGGCGTGGGAGGATTCTGCGCGGCTCGCGCGCTGTCGACACGCAACGACGATCCCGCGACCGCCAGTCGACCCTGGGACAAGGGGCGCGATGGATTCGTGCTGGGCGAAGGCGCCGGGTGCGTGGTCCTCGAAGAATTTGAGCATGCGCGACGGCGCGGCGCGCGGATCTACGCGGAGCTCGCGGGGTACGGGATGAGCGCCGATGCATTCCACATCACCCAGCCTGCGGAGGACGGCGAGGGTGCCGCGCGATGCATGGCAAACGCTCTGAGGAATGCGCGCCTCAACCCGGATCAGGTCGACTACATCAACGCGCATGGGACATCCACGCAGCTTGGCGACATCGCCGAGACGGTCGCGGTGAGGCGTTGCTTCGGTGATCACGCCAGGCACCTCGCCTTGAGTTCCACGAAATCCATGACTGGTCATCTGCTGGGCGCAGCGGGCGGGGTGGAGGCGGTGTTTTCCGCGCTCGCCGTTCACCAGCAGGTGGCGCCGCCCACCGCCAACCTGGTCGACCAGGACGAGGCGTGTGACCTGGACTACGTCCCGCGCGAAGCACGGCGGATGCCGATTCGCGCAGCGCTCTCCAATTCGTTCGGTTTCGGCGGGACGAACGGGACGCTGATCTTCGTTCGGGTCTGACCGCCCGATCGAACAGACTTCCCGTGCTGATCAGACCATCGCCCCTGGGTGCCGCACTGGTGGGGACCTTGCATGCGTCTGCCGCGGGCGCGGCGTTCCTCGCGCTGCCCGTGGCCGCAGCGGCGA
Source organism: Burkholderiales bacterium (assembly GCA_049691875.1). Lineage (GTDB taxonomy): Bacteria > Pseudomonadota > Gammaproteobacteria > Burkholderiales > SG8-39 > JAABRB01. Next base: position 12,928 of record JBAVOG010000808.1, read on the forward strand.
TCTGCGTGCTCGGCCTGGCGCTTTCCGCATCCGTGTTCCTGGGCGAGATTCTCCAGGGGCGGCGGGACGCGGTGCGCGAGCTTTTGCTCCGGCCCGATGGGGGTGCGACCTGGCGAGACGGGGATGGCATCTGGCACGTGGCCGCCGATGTGAGTGGCGGAGTGGTGGCTCCCTGGCTGATCGTCATCGGTCTGAAGGAGAACGGGCGGCGCCGGCTGCCGGTCGCATTGCTCCCTGACGCTCTGGAGGATGCGGCGCGCCGCGAGTTGCAGATCTGGCTGCGGTGGCGGCCGCATCCGCGCGGCGATGCACCAACGGGTGTGATCTGAGCCACGTGGATCCGAAAGACCCTTGGTCGGACTGAACTAATTGGGTTGCTCCATGTCATTACGACCGAGGTTGTGTGCGGTGCCGGCGATTGCGGCCGCGCCTGGACAGAGCGGGACTAAACGCCTGAAACGCAAAGCGTTTGCCCGACGCAGGCGATCGGATGAGTGATCGCGAGATCGACCAGCAACTGGTGGAGCGCGCGCAGCGCGGCGACAAGCAGGCGTTCGGTCTGCTCGTCACCAAGTATGAGCGCAAGCTCTGGCGATTGCTGTCGCGGTTTATCCGGGACTCCGCGGAAGTGGAAGACGTTGCCCAGGAATCCTTCATCAAGGCGTACCGGGCCCTGCCTTCGTTTCGCGGTGACAGCGCGTTCTACACGTGGCTGTACCGGATAGGCATCAACACGGCCAAGAACTACCTCGTGGCGATGGGGCGCCGGGCGCCCACCACCACGGAGTTCGATTCCGAGGAGGCCGAGTCGTTCGAGGACGGCGATCAGTTGCGCGACATCAATACGCCCGAAAGCGTGCTGATGTCCAAGGAGATTGCCGAGACCGTGAACGCTACGATGGAAGAGTTGCCGGACGAATTGCGCACGGCGATCACACTGCGCGAGATCGAGGGACTGAGCTACGAGGAGATTGCGGGCATCATGAATTGCCCGATCGGGACGGTAAGGTCGCGTATCTTCCGCGCCCGCGAGGCGATTGCGGCCAGGCTGCGACCGCTGATAGAAACACGCAAGGACAAGAGGTGGTGAAGCGATGAAGGAACAACTCTCGGCGATGATGGACGATCAGGGAGACCATGCGGAGTGCGAGCGCTGCCTGGATCGGTTGAAGGAGGACGAGGCGCTGCGCCTGAGCTGGGAGATGTATCACCTCATCGGTGACGCGCTGCGCGACACCCGCGGGGGAGCGCTTTCGGAATCGTTCGCAAGGCGCCTGGCCGCGGAGCCCACCGTCCTCGCGCCGCGCGCACGGCCGGCGACGGGCCTTCTGCGTGGACCGCTGCGCTACGCATTTCCCCTCGCAGCAAGCATCGCAGCAGTTGCATTCGTTGCCTGGGTGGGCCTGCCTCAGCTGACCTCTTCGCCGATCGTCGAGGCGCGGAACGCTGTGGTCGCGCCGGTCGCCAGTGCCACCGTGGTGCCGGTGGCGCAGGATGTCGGCGATTACCTCCTGGCGCATCAGAGATTCTCGCCATCCTCCGCAATGTCGGGCGTGGCGCCGTACGTACGGACCGTTTCCGAAACCACGCCGGCGCGCTGAGAATGAAGTCGTTCGCCGTTGCCGCAGCACTTACCGCGACGTTCCTGATCTACGTGGCCGACGCGGCCGCAGATACCTCAGGGGACGCGGTCGATTGGCTGGGACGGATCTACTCGGCGAACGAGCGGCTGAGCTACCGCGGCACATTCGTGTACCAGCACGACGAAGACGTCGAGACGTCGCGGATCACGCGAGTCGTCGATGCGAGCGGGATCCGCGAACGTCTCGAGACGCTGGACGGAACGCCCCGCGAGATCGTTCGGGTGAACGATGAGTTGCGATGCTACCTTCCTGCCACCATGACCGTGAGGGTCGAACGCGGCATGAGCGCCAAACCGTACCCGTTGCGCCGCGCGAACGTGAGCGTCATCGCCGATCAGTACGACATCCGCAAAGGCGGTGTCGAGCGAACCGCCGGCCGCGACTGTCAATCGATCATCCTCGTGCCGAAGGACAATCTGCGCTACGGGCACAAGCTGTGCGCGGATGTCGAGAGCGGACTCCTCGTCACGGCCAAGGCCTTCGACGAGCGGGGCAAGATGGTCGAGCGCTTCTCGTTCACCCAGCTCACGATCGGAGGACCGATCGACAAGGAGCAGCTGCGCGCGCGCTACGCGAGCTCCGGAAGCGGATGGCACATCGAGGACCATACAGCGTCCGCGGTCGATCTGGCCGAGCTCGGCTGGGCGATCAACGCGCTTCCGGCAGGCTTCAGCAGGGTGACCACGCTCCGACGCGATGCGGGCGGCGGCCACGCGATCGGCCAGATCGTGGTTTCCGACGGCCTTGCGGCGGTCTCGGTGTTCATCGAGCCGCTTGCCCTGAAGTCGCATTCGCCTCAGCTGGGCCTGTCCCGCAAGGGGGCGGTAAACATTTACAGCCGCCAGGTCGACGAGCACCTGGTGACCGCGGTGGGAGAGGTGCCCGCCGACAGCGTGCGTCTCATTGCCGATTCCGTCGAGCGCCGTGCGAAACGGTGAGCGACGCGCGCGTCGCGCAGCCGGCTAGAATCTCGATCAACGCACCACTTCAGGAACCACGATGATCAAGTCAATTTTTGCTGTCGGCCTGCTCCTGGTCGCCGGGCTCACGTTCGACGCTGCGGCCCAGACCAGCGGCCTGCCGGACTTCACGCGGATCGTCGACCGGCACGGCGCCTCGGTCGTGAACATCAGCACCACGCAGGCGCGCCCGAAACAGAGCCAGCAGCGGGGGCAGCCGGGAGTGCCCCCGCTGGACGAAAACAATCCTTTTGACGATTTCCTCCGCCGATTCATTCCACCGGGCCCGCAGGGGCCGCAGGGGCCGCAGGGGCCGCGCGATTTCGAGAGCCAGTCGCTCGGCTCCGGATTCATCATCAGCCAGGATGGCTACGTCCTTACCAATTCCCACGTGGTGGATTCGGCGGACGAGATCACCGTCAAGCTGAACGACAAGCGCGAGTTCAAGGCGCGCGTGATCGGAGCGGATCGCCGCACCGACGTGGCCCTGATCAAGATCGAGGCCAGTGGGCTGCAGGCGGTCACGCTGGGCGATCCGAGCAGCCTTCGGGTCGGCGAATGGGTGCTGGCCATCGGCTCGCCGTTCGGCTTCGAGAACACGGTCACTGCCGGTATCGTCAGCGCGAAGGGACGTTCGCTCCCGCAGGAGACCTTCGTTCCGTTTCTCCAGACCGACGTGGCGATCAACCCCGGCAATTCGGGTGGGCCGCTGTTCAACCTCAAGGGCGAGGTGGTCGGAATCAACTCCCAGATCTACAGCCGCACCGGCGGCTTCATGGGACTTTCGTTCGCCATCCCGATCGACGTGGCGATGGACGTCCAGAATCAGCTGCGGACCACCGGGCGCGTGAGCCGGGGTCGGATCGGGGTGGTGATTCAGGAGGTCACCAAAGAGCTTTCCGATTCGTTCGGCCTGGATCGGCCGCGGGGCGCGCTTGTGAACGCAGTCGAGAAGGGCGGTCCCGCCGACACGGCAGGTGTCGAGACCGGGGACATCATCCTCACGTTCAATGGCAAGGACGTCGAGAGTTCGATGGACCTGCCGCGCATCGTGGCGGCGACGCGTCCAGGGACGCGCGCAGGCATCCAGGTCTGGCGCAAAGGCTCGTCGCGCGAAGTCACGGTATCGGTCGGCGAGATCCCCGACGATCGCGTCGCGGGGGTGCCCACGCCGCCCGGAACGGAAAAGCCCGCAATGGCCGCCAATCGGCTGGGCCTGGTCGTCAGCGACCTGGCGCAGGATAAGCGCCGCGAACTCGCTCTGAAGGGCGGAGTCGTGGTCGACGAGGTGCGGGGCGAGCCACGCGGCGACATCCGGCCCGGCGACGTGATCGTCTCCCTGACGGCCAAGGGCGTGACGACCGAGCTGACCAGCGCCGACCAGTTCAACAAGGTCCTGGCGAAGCTCGACAAGAGCGCGACGCTGACGCTCCAGATCCGGCGCGGCGGCATCAATCTTTTCGCGACCATCAAGGGCGAGCCGCGTGGGTGATCCGGCCCGGACGCTCACGCTCTACGGCCGGAAGTACTGCCACCTCTGTGATGACATGGCAGAAGCGCTCGCGCCACTGGCGACCGAGTGGGGTGTCGACGTGCGCTACGTGGACGTGGATGGCGATCCCGCCATCGAGTCGAGATTCGGCGACCAGGTGCCCGTGCTCGTGCACGGCGATACGTTGCTCTGCCGGCATTTCCTGGATCCGCAGCGAGTGCGTGCCTATCTCACGGAAATCCGCTAGAATTCGGGCTCTTAGGTAGGCTTGAGGGGTGCCAGACGGCACCCTTTTTTGCACCTTTTTCAGGATCTTCACTTTTTGCGGGGGCCCAGTAGTGTGAGCCCAACCGCGGGAGCCTAATAAATGTTTCCCGCACGCCCGCCTCGCAAGGTCCGGCGCTCTGCTTGATGCAGCACATTCGAAACTTCTCCATCATCGCCCACATCGACCACGGCAAATCCACGCTTGCGGACCGTTTCATCCAGCTCTGCGGCGGGCTTTCCGACCGGGAGATGTCGGAGCAAGTGCTCGATTCGATGGATCTGGAGCGTGAGCGGGGCATCACGATCAAGGCGCAGACGGCAGTGCTGCGCTACGTCGGACGGGACGGCCAGGCGTACGTCCTGAACCTGATCGACACGCCCGGGCACGTGGATTTCTCCTACGAGGTCTCGCGGTCGCTCGCGGCCTGCGAGGGTGCCCTGCTGGTCGTGGACGCGAGCCAGGGCGTCGAGGCCCAGACCGTCGCAAACTGCTACGCCGCGATCGAGCAGGGCGTCGAGGTGGTGCCGGTGCTGAACAAGCTCGATCTACCCTCGGCAAATCCCGAGCGCGCCATCCAGGAGATCGAGGACGTCATCGGAATCGCCGCCCAGGACGCCGTGCGCGTGAGCGCCAAGACAGGCGAAGGCGTGCAGGACGCGCTCGAGGCCGTGATCACCCGAGTGCCACCGCCCAGAGGCGATCCGGATGCGCCGCTCAAGGCGCTGATCATCGATTCTTGGTTCGACAACTATGTCGGCGTGATCATGCTGGTCCGCGTCGTGGACGGCGCGCTCGCGCCCAAGGATCGCCTGATGCTCATGTCTTCGCGGGCGACCTACGTTTGCGAGCAGGTGGGCGTGTTCACACCGAAATCGCAGGTTCGGGAGCGGTTGTCGGCCGGCGAGGTGGGATTCGTGATCTCGGGCATCAAGGAACTCCAGGCCGCCCGCGTCGGCGACACTGTCACGCTGGCCGATCGACCGGCGGCGCAGGCGCTGCCCGACTTCAAGGAGATCAAGCCACAGGTGTTCGCCGGCATCTATCCGGTCGAGTCGAATCAGTACGAGGCATTGCGCGAGGCGCTGCAGAAGCTCAGGCTCAACGACGCCTCGCTGCACTACGAGCCCGAGGTGTCGCAGGCGCTCGGATTCGGATTCCGGTGCGGATTTCTCGGGCTGCTGCATATGGACATCGTCCAGGAACGGCTCGAGCGCGAGTACGACATGGAAATCGTCACCACCGCGCCGACGGTCGTCTACGAGGTCGTGACCGCCGACGGAGCGCTCGAGCAGATCGAGAATCCGGCCAAGATGCCCGATCCGTCGCGAATCGCCGAGATTCGCGAGCCGATCATCACGGCGACGATATTCGTTCCGCAGGAATTCGTGGGCAACGTGATCATGCTGTGCACCCAGAAGCGGGGCACGCAGCAGAACATGCAATACCACGGCCGCCAGGTCATGCTGGTATACGAGATGCCGCTGAACGAGGTGGTGCTGGATTTCTTCGACAAGCTCAAGTCCGCCACGCGTGGCTACGCATCCCTGGATTACGATTTCAAGGAATTCCGGCTGGCCGACATGGTCAAGCTGGACATTCTGATCAACGGCGATCGGGTGGACGCGCTCTCGCTCATGGTTCACCGCTCGACGTCGCAATCGCGCGGTCGGGAGCTCGTCACGCGGATGCGCGCGCTGATTCCGCGGCAGATGTTCGACGTCGCCGTGCAGGCGGCAATCGGCTCGCACATCATCGCGCGCGAGACGGTGAAGGCGCTGCGCAAGAACGTCCTCGCAAAGTGCTACGGCGGTGATATCACGCGGAAGAAGAAGCTCCTCGAGAAGCAGAAGGCGGGCAAGAAGCGCATGAAGCAGGTCGGGACGGTCGAAATCCCCCAAGAGGCGTTTCTCGCGATCTTGCAGCTCGAAGGGAAATGAACCGATGAATTTCGCCGCGATCCTGTTCGCGCTCCTGGTGGTGACAGGCGTATTCGTACTGCTCGACCGCTTCTACCTTGCGACGCGGCGCCAGCCGGGCGCGAAGGAACCGTGGTGGATCGAGTATCCGAAGAGTTTTTTCCCCGTGATCCTGGTCGTGTTCCTATTGCGGTCCTTCCTGGTCGAGCCCTTCAAGATCCCTTCTGGTTCCATGATTCCGACCCTGCTCGTGGGCGACTTCATTCTGGTCAACAAGTACACCTACGGCGTGCGGCTGCCGATCCTGAATACCAAGATTCTGGAGGTGAATAATCCGCAGCGCGGCGACGTCATGGTGTTCCGCTACCCGGAAGACCCGTCGCTCGATTACATCAAGCGCGTCGTCGGGCTTCCCGGCGACGAGGTGGTCTACAGGAACAAGCGCCTTTGGCTCAACGGGCTGGAGGTCCCCCTCAAACCCGATGGCGACTACCAGTACCTCGACCGGCGCACGTTCGCGCGGCAGTTCATCGAGACGTTCGGCCAGCGCGAACATCGCATCCTGATGGAGGAGGATGCTCCGGGCGTTCCCCCCTTCGTGAAGCAATACCCGTTTCGGCAGAATTGCACCTACAATACGGAGGGAATGGCCTGTACGGTTCCGCCAGATCACTATTTCGTGATGGGGGACAATCGTGATAATTCCAGCGACAGCCGGGTGTGGGGCTTCGTGCCCGATGCCAACATCGTGGGCAAAGCCTTCTACATCTGGTTCAATTTCGGCGAGCCGCGACGCATCGGCTCGTTCCAGTAGTGGAGGAATGCCCATGCGCCGACGTCAAGGTGGGATGAGTGCGATCGGGATTCTCATCGTCCTGATCCTCGTGGTGTTTGCCGCACTGATCGGCATGCGGGTCACACCGGCCTACCTCGAGTATTTCGCCATCAAGAAGGCGATCTCCTCCATGAGTCAGAGCGGGGAGTTGCGCGGGGCTTCGGTCGCCGAGGTGCGCAAGTCCTTCGAGCGGCACCAGGCGATCGACGACTTCACGTCCGTGGGGCCGCAGGATCTGGAAATCACGAAGGACGGAGGCGACATGGTCATCTCTTTCGCCTACGAAAAGCGGGTTCCGCTCTTCTACAACGTCAGCCTGCTGATCAATTTCGCCGGCTCCAGCCAGCCCGGGCGGACCAAGGGGCGGGGAGAGTAGCGCCGGGTATGCGCGGCACGGGATGAAGCGCGAGGCACTGGAGCGGGCGCTCGGTCACCGGTTTGCCAATCCCCGCCTGCTCGAGCAGGCGCTTACCCATCGCAGTCACAGCACGCCTCACAACGAACGGCTCGAGTTCCTCGGCGACAGCATCTTGAACTCAGTCGTCGCCGCGGAGCTTTTCGCGCGGTTTCCCACCCTCGAGGAAGGCCGCCTGACGCGGATGCGCGCCAGCCTGGTGCGCGAGGAGTCGCTCCACAGGGTGGCGCTCGAGATCGGCCTCGGCGATCATCTCCGGCTCGGCAAGGGCGCCCTCAAGAGCGGAGATTTCCGACGTGCTTCGGTTCTGGCCGATGCGCTCGAGGCGGTTTTCGGCGGAGTGTTTCTCGACGCCGGGTTCGACGCGGCGCGGGAAATGATCGTACGCGTCCTGACGCCTGCGCTCGACGTACTGGACCCCAAGGCAGTTTCCAAGGATTCCAAGACGCGGCTCCAGGAATGGCTGCAGGGCCACAAGTACGCCCTGCCGCAGTATGCCGTCGTCGCGACGCACGGCGCCGGGCACAATCAGCTCTTCGAGGTGGAATGCCTGATCGGTGAGCTCGAAGTCCGCACGGTGGGCACCGGGGCGAGCCGCCGGGCCGCCGAACAGGACGCGGCGCGCCAGGCCTTTGCAAGGATCCAGCCTTGAAGCCAGCCGAGACGACCGAACCCTTTCGGAGCGGGATGGTCGCGCTGGTCGGGCGCCCCAACGTGGGAAAATCGACCCTCTTCAACCGGATGGTCGGGCAGAAGGTGAGCATCACCTCGGCTAAACCGCAGACAACGCGGCACCGCATTTCCGGCATTCTGACGACCGGGGCCGCGCAAGCGGTGTTCGTCGATACCCCCGGCTTCCAGGTCCGTCAGGGGGGAGCGCTGAATCGCGTGCTGAACCGAACGGTCGTCCGGACGCTCGAAGGAGTCGATCTGGTACTGGTCGTGGTCGAGGCAGGGCGCATCCACGCGGAGGACCGCCGGGTGTTCAGCCTGCTGCCTGGTGCAGTGCCAGCCATCCTCGTGGTGAACAAGGCCGACAAGCTGCCGGAAAAGGCGCGCATGGTGCCGTTCCTGCAGGCTGCCGCCAGGGAGCACGATTTCGCCGCGATCGTGCCGGTGAGTGCGCGCACCGGGCGCAACGTGGCCGAGCTCGTGCGTGTCGTGGTCGCCCGGTTGCCCGAGCAGCCCCCGATCTTTGCTGCCGATGCGCTGACCGATCGCAGCGAACAGTTTCTTGCCGCAGAACTGGTGCGCGAGAAGCTCTTCCGGTCGGTCGGTGACGAAGTGCCCTATGGCAGCACTGTCGTCGTCGAGAAATTCGAGCAGGACGGCAGGCTGCGCCGCATCCACGCGGCGATCGTGGTCGAGAAGGCGGGACACAAGGCAATCGTGATCGGCAGTGCCGGCGAAAAGCTCAAGGCGATCGCCACTGCGGCGCGGCTCGACATGGAGAAGCTGTTCGGCGGAAAGGTGTATCTCGAGGTGTGGGTGAAGGTGCGCAAGGGCTGGAGCGACGATGAGGGCAAGCTGCGCCAGCTTGGTTACGAGCATGCGTGAAAGACAGCGCGTCGAAGGCGAACAGGCATTCGTCCTGCACAGCTACCCGTTTCGGGAGACGAGCCTGCTC
>JBAVOG010000809.1:0-5044 GCA_049691875.1 Burkholderiales bacterium
GACGCTGGCCAGCGTGTTCGTGTCGACCGACAGCGACGGCGACATCCTGCACCACATCTGCGAAGCGCTCGCCAGTCCACGCCCCGAGATCTCGCCGACGCGCTTTCACAACTCCGTGCACAACGCGGCAAGCGGATACTGGAGCATCGCGGTCCACAGCCATGCGCCCGCAAACATGGTGACCGGTACCGACGAAGTATTCGGGTCCGGTCTGCTCGAGGCCGCGCTTCAGGCGATGATCGAGGCCCGCGACGTACTGCTCGTCGCGTACGACGTGCCCATGCCGCCGCCCCTCCTCGCGTTGCATCCGGTTTCCGCTTCCGGGGGCCTGGCGCTCATCCTCGCGCCCGGCGCGACGTCACCCGGCATTGCGAGGTTGCGGCTGGAAGTCACGCCTGCCGCAGTGGCGAGCGTCTCGAGAATGCAGGGCCCGGGAATGGAGGCCCTACGGCTCGCGAATCCGGTGGGGCGCGCGATGCCAGTACTCTCCGCGATTGCGCGCCGCGAATCGCGCAGCGTCGTGCTCGGCCTGAACACGGAAAACGCGTTGCGTATCCAGATTGATGCCGCTCGATAGGCAGGCGCTGGAACGCCTCCTGCCACACCGCGGCGCGATGTGCTTGCTCGACTCGGTCGCGCAATGGGACGACGCCCGGATCGACTGCCGCGCAACGAGCCACCGCAGTCCGGACAATCCGTTGCTGCTGGGTGGCCGCCTGCCGGCGGTCGTCGCAATCGAGTACGCGGCGCAGGCGATGGCGGTGCACGGCGGCCTGCGCGCCCCGCCGGACCAGGGTGCCGCATCCGGCTATCTGGTCGCCGTGCGCAATGCGCAGCTGCATGCCGCCAGGCTGGACGACATCACAGCCGATCTCGAGATTTCCGCCACTTGCCTGGTCGCGGATCCTACCGGGCTCGCGTACGACTTCACCGTCAGCGCGGGCGGGCGACTCGTGGCCGAGGGTCGCGCCACGGTCGCACTGCGCGCCCGCTAACACCGCGTGCCGCCCCGCGCGCTACCGAATGCCCAACTGGACCTTGATCGCCCGATCGAGATTCTGCACCCAGCCGTTGTAGTTGCTGTGAATGCTCTTGCCGTCGTAGTTGAGGTTCTTGCTGTCCTTGTAGACGATGCTGTAGCGCTCGGCACTGTAGGGAATATTGACCACTGCGACATGGTCGCGCAGGATCAGGGTCCCTTCCAGAAGGAACGGTTGCACTTCCTTGATCTGCCAGCCGAGCGTCGCTCCGGCCCGCTGGATCGCGAGCTTCACCTGATCAGCGGTCAGCTTCTGGCCGCCGGCCGACTCGACGACCGGTGCATCGACGATGTCCATCACCGGCGCCGAGCGGCACCCGGCGAGTCCCGCCACCGCGATACCAATCATCAGTGTCCCTACGAATTTCCACATGTTGTTCTCCTTCGGCTGATTTACGGATCGCCCCATCCCATAACCCTCGCGGAATTCGACCGTTGCCCGGTAATAGGAAATAATGCGCCTACATGGCTGCGAATGTCCAGGACGCGCATCACGCACTTCGGGGCCGGATCACCCGAAGCCGAGCACACGATCGATGATCAACTGCGGATCGGCGGGGGGCGCGTTGCCGCGCCAGGCGATGTGCTGATCCGGACGGACGAGCACGAGATCGCGCCCGTAGAGGTCACGGGCCTCGGGCAATGACACGTCGACGACGTCGAGCGACGCGCCACGACCGCGCGCGGCGGCCTCGAGTCCACTCGCATCACGATTCGCACCACCCAGCCGTAGTAGCGTGAGATCGCGTCCGAAACGGTCGAAGATCGATACGCCTTCGCTCACCCAGAGGTGAGGCGCGCGTGCGCCGGGGGTCGCGTGCGGCACATAGTGGTGCCAGTCGTCGGCCGGTGGCGGCGTGCCATCGTCGCACACGATCGGTGATCCACCGTAGAAGACACCGAAGTGGATCCCCGGGATGTCGAATTCCCGGTTGCAATGCTCGACCAGCTTTCTGCCCAGCGATTCCCGGCTGCGTGCTCCCTCCGGCGTCTCGTCCTCGAGATTCGCGGGAATCTCCATCCGGCCGATCGAGTCGGCCATCGCGCGCGCGAATCCCGTGTTGCGATGGCCGATCGGCTTGCGCTCGACCTCGTACGTGCCGAGTAACGCGGGCCCACCCCAGCCCTGGCACGCGGCAGCGAGCTTCCATCCGAGATTTGCGCAGTCGTCCACCGCGGTGTTGTATCCCTGCCCGCCGGTCGGCGTGAAAAGGTGTGCCGCGTCGCCGGCGATGTACGCGCGTCCGTGCCGATCGGCGTAACGCTCGGCGACGAGGGTGAATCCTGCGGTCCAGGTTGCGGTGCCGATCGTCTCGATCGGAAAATCGCGGCCGGTCGAAAGCGCCAGCGCCTTGCGCGCAAAGGCCTCGCTGGGCTCTTCGCCGCGCGGGAGCTGCGTGTGATAGACGAACAGGCCCGCGCCGTCGATCGAGCAGAGAAACGATCGCCGCTCCCGGTTCACCGCCCAGTATTGCCAGCAGCGTCGCGCAGGCACGAGATTGTAGAAGTCCCGCGAGCGGAAATAGAGCGCCAGCATCCGCCCGCCCATGAAGTCCCGCTCTTCGCCGGACCAGCCCTGATAGCCAATGCCGACGGACTCGCGGACAATCGAACGTGGACCGTCCGCACCGACGATATAGTCGCATTCGAGCGTGTCGCGCCGGCCGGTCGCGATTTCCTCGAGCGTTGCCGATGCCCCCTCGGCGCCGGTGTGTACTTCGACTACTCGCCAACCGAACCGCAGGGCCACCGCCGGCCAGCGTTGTGCCTGCCGCATCAGCACCGGTTCGATGTACATCTGCTGGGTGCGATGGAGCGGCTCCGGCGTGGGCCAGCGCGAATTCGCCTCCTCGCGCGCAGCTACCGCCTCGCGCCGCGATTGCCAGGGGACGCGCGCCATCTCGTGCGTCGCGTAGCGCGTGAAATAGGCGATGTCCTGCGGATGATCCAGCGGCAGGCCGAGCGCGCGGATCTCCGGTGCGAATCCCAGTCGTCGATAGTGCTCCATCGAGCGCGACGTGGTCGCGTTCGCCTTGGGGAACTGCGGCGGCCCCGCGTCCTCCTCGGCGACCACGCACGGGATGCCGCGGCGGCCGAGCTCGATCGCGATGATCAGGCCGGCCGGTCCGCCACCGGCGATGACGACTTTCGTGCGACGGGTCGAAGCGCGTTCGCTCATGGCTTCACAGTCAACGTCGCCATCGGATGGTGCGTGTTGCCGCCGGAGAAGGGCGGGAACCGCTTGTAGTCGGCACGCATCTCGTGGCGCACCGGCGAGGCGAGCGCCGCCTCGAGCGCCACCTCGCTGTCGAACGCGACCCGGTTACGCAGCATCGCATTCGCGCGCGGCCATGGAAGCGATCCGCACCAGTCGATGCGCGTCTGCACCTCGAGCTCGCGGATGCCCGGAAACTTTGCCATGGGCACCGGGTGGTGTGCGATGTAGAAAGACAGCCATTCATTGAGATCCTCGGCCGGTCCCGGATAGCTCACGAGATAGCTGCAGGGCAGCGCGCCCGGCGCGGTGCGATAGACGGGATCCGGAACGCTGAAGGTGCGCATCAACATCGCCTGCTGGGTGACCTGCGCGCCGGCAAGGCTCGGGAGCGCAGCGGGTGCGGCGAGCTCCTGCAGATGGCCGTCGCGCGCGAGCGCATGCTCCAGCGCCTCGATTTCGGCGAAGTCGAGCTGCGCGGCGAGGGGAGGAGGAAGTCCATCGTCGAGATACGGATCGGCGGCAGTCTCCGGCGTATAAATGAGCGCTCGCCGCAATCCCGGCGTCGCGCCGACGATGGCGATGAAACGGTTTCGATCGTCCGCGCTGAGCGCAAGCTCGGCGCGGCCGCCGTGGTCGTAGAACAGGAAGTAGGAGAAAGGCATTCCGGAGATCGATGCGACGAGAACCCCGCGGAGTGTAACGCCGGAGTCCGGGACGTTCCCGCCAGGATTGACCCGTCGGTTTGCTCGGGATTTCGTCAGAGCGGGGATAATGACGCCTGCATCAATCCGGAATTCTCGGGAAAGCCCCCTTCTCCATGGCACAGTACGTCTACACGATGCGCCGGGTCGGCAAAGTCGTGCCGCCCAAGCGCACCATCCTCAAGAACATCTCGCTCTCCTTCTTTCCCGGCGCCAAGATTGGCGTGATCGGGCTGAACGGCTCCGGCAAGTCGAGCCTGCTCAAGATCATGGCGGGCGAGGACCAGAACTTCGAGGGCGAGGCGATCCCGATGCCGAACATGCGCGTGGGGTTCCTGCCGCAGGAGCCGCAGCTTGACCCCGCGAAGACCGTTCGCGAGACCGTCGAGGAAGGGCTCGGCGACGTGCTCGCCGCGAAGCGCCGCCTCGACGAGGTCTACGCTGCGTACGCCGAGCCCGACGCCGATTTCGAGAAACTCGCCGACGAGCAGGCCACGCTCGAAGCGGTGATCGCGGCCGACGGCGCCGATTCGGACGTTCAGCTCGAAATTGCGGCGGACGCACTGCGCTTGCCGCCATGGGACGCGAAGATCGCACCCCTCTCCGGCGGCGAGAAGCGGCGCGTGGCGCTCTGCCGGCTGCTGCTCTCCAAGCCGGACATGCTGCTGCTGGACGAGCCGACCAACCACCTCGATGCCGAAAGCGTCGAATGGCTCGAGGTCTTCCTGCAGAAGTTCCCGGGCACCGTCGTCGCAATCACGCACGACCGCTACTTTCTCGACAACGCGGCGGAATGGATTCTCGAGCTCGACCGCGGGTATGGCATTCCATGGAAGGGCAACTATTCTTCGTGGCTCGAGCAGAAGGAGCAGCGCCTCGAGTCCGAGTCGAAGCAGGAAGCCGGCCGCATCAAGACGATGAAGGCGGAGCTGCAGTGGGTGCGCCAGAACCCGAAAGGCCGCCAGGCCAAGAGCAAGGCGCGCCTCGCGCGCTTCGAGGAGCTCTCCTCGTACGAGCACCAGCAGCGGAACGAGACCCAGGAAATATTCATTCCGGTCGCCGAGCGGCTCGGCAACGAGGTGATCG
>JBAVOG010000810.1:0-2262 GCA_049691875.1 Burkholderiales bacterium
ACCGGCATGTCGCGGTCCACGAGCGCGAGCGGGCCGTGCTTGAGCTCGCCGGCGGCATACGCCTCGGCGTGGATGTAGGAAATCTCTTTCAGCTTCAGGGCACCTTCCATCGCGATCGGGTAGTGGATGCCGCGACCGAGGAACAATGCGTGCTCCTTGCCGGCGAAGCGCGCTGCCCATGCCGCGACCTGCGGCTCGACGTCCAGCACGTGCTGCAATGCCGCCGGCAGGTGGCGCAGCGCACCGAGCAGATCCTTTTCGCGTTGCGGCGCCAGTTGCCCACGTTGCTTCGCGAGCACCATGGTCAGCAGGAAAAGTGCGGCGAGCTGAGTGGTGAACGCCTTGGTCGACGCGACGCCGATCTCGGGTCCGGCGCGCGTCAGGAACCGCAGCCTCGACTGCCGCACCAGCGCGCTTTCGGGCACGTTACAGATCGTGAGGGACAGCTCCTGACCGAGGCGCTTCGCGTGCTGGAGCGCAGCGATGGTGTCTGCGGTCTCGCCCGACTGCGAGATCGTCACGACCAGCGTGGTCGGACTCGCCACCGACTGACGGTAGCGGTATTCGCTCGCGATTTCCACGTTGCAAGGCAATCCGGCAACGCTCTCGATCCAGTACCGCGCGACCATCCCCGAGTGATAGCTCGTGCCACATGCGAGGATGAGCACGCGATCGACGTGCCCGAGCACGCTCTCCGCGTCCGCTCCGAACAGGCCCGGCGAGATCGCATTTGCGTTGGACACCATCTCGAGCGTCGCGGCGAGCGCACCGGGCTGCTCGAAGATTTCCTTTTGCATGAAGTGCCGATAGGGCCCGAGCTCGATCGCTGCGGAGGTGAGCTGGCTCTCGTGCACCTCACGCTCGGCCGGTACGCCGCCCGCGTCGAGCACGACGTAGGAATCGCGCCGCAGCTCGGCGGTGTCGCCTTCCTCGAGATAGATCACCCGGTGCGTCACCTGTAGGAGCGCGGACACGTCCGAGGCGGCAAAATTCTCGCCCTCGCCGATGCCGAGGAGCAGCGGCGCACCCTTCCGCGCGACCACCACGCAGTCCGGCGTGTCGGCGGATATCACGCCGAGCGCATACGCTCCGTCGAGCTCGGCGATCGCCGCGCGTGTTGCGGCATGCAGATCGCCTCCGCTTTGCATCTCGCGGTGGACCAGGTGCGCGATCACTTCGGTGTCGGTGTCGGAGTTGAACGTGTAGCCGTCGGCTTTCAGCCGCGCGCGCATCGTCTCGTGATTCTCGATGATGCCGTTGTGCACGACGGCAATGGCACCCGAAGAGTGTGGATGTGCATTGCGCTCCGAGGGCACGCCGTGCGTGGCCCAGCGCGTGTGCGCAATGCCGACACGCCCGGCAAAGCCCTGCGCAGCCGCAAGTCCTGCGAGCTCGGCCACCCGCCCCTCGGTGCGCAAACGCCTCAAGCCGCCGTCAGCCAGCGCCATGCCGGCCGAGTCGTAGCCGCGATACTCGAGCCGCTTCAGTCCCTCGAGCAACTGGGGGACGATGTCACGCCCGGCGATGCCGGCAACAATTCCGCACATATCTATGAGCTGTCTTGAATTCGATGTTGCTGCCGTATCGATCAAAAGGCCGGTCGAACGAACAGGGGGAAATTCCCTCTTGTAAAGTCCCGTGCCAACAAGGGGCCAGGGAAGGGGTGGGACCCTTCCCTTCCCACCTAGCCTTGTATATCCCCTGTTGTTCCAAAGTGGGTGCTATTTCTTTTTCACCGGGCGTTTCCACCCGCGCACGGTGACCTGCTTCGCACGGGAGACGGTAAGTTCGCCTTCGGGTGCATCCTTGACGAGTGTCGTCCCGGCGCCGAGTGTCGCGCCCCGGCCGACCCGCACGGGCGCGACGAGCTGCGTGTCCGAACCGATGAAGACGTCGTCCTCGATGATCGTGCGGTGCTTGTTCGCGCCGTCATAGTTACAAGTGATCGTCCCGGCGCCCACGTTGACGTTGCGGCCCACCGAGCTGTCGCCGATATATGCCAGATGATTCGCCTTAGAGCCGGCGCCGACGTCGCTCGCCTTCACTTCCACGAAGTTGCCGATGTGCACGTCTTCGGCGAGACGGGTGGCGGGACGAATCCGTGCATACGGTCCGATTCGGCAATTGCGCCCGATCTCGGCATCGGCAATGTGGCAGAAGGGTTCGACACGCGTGCCGGCCGCGACGCGCACGTCGCGCAGCACGCAGTGCGCGCCGATCTGCACGCCGTCGCCGAGCTCGACGCGGCCCTCGAATATGCAG
>JBAVOG010000811.1:0-9273 GCA_049691875.1 Burkholderiales bacterium
CGCCTGGATCCTACGTTGGCCGGAGGGGCGGCGAAAATCCCACCAAAGTAGGATGCCCAGGTCGTTCCGGACCCCTGCAGCGCTCCGAGTCTTGGCCGGCCGGCTTTCACGGCAGCTGGGGCGGCAACAGGTAGAGCGTCATGGCGAAGATCAGATAGACCATCAGCGCCAGCGCGCCGACGAACCACGCCGACCGCCCGCTGTTCGTGACGAGCGCCGCGGTGAGGGTGGCGATGAACATCATGCCTACCGCGCCCGGCCAGAGCCGCAGGTCCATCGGCGCCGGGCCGATCGCGTAACTGAGCAGCACCAGCACCGGGGCCACGAACAGCGCGATCTGGGCGGCGCTGCCCAGCGCGATGCTCACGCTCAGGTCGAGGCGGTTCTTCCGCGCGGCGGAAAATGCCGCGGCCATCTCCGCCGTGCCGCCCACCAGCGCCACGACGATGAAACCGACGAACGCCGGGGTCATCCCGAACGTCTCGGCGGCCTGCTGCACCGACTCGACGAAGATCTCGCTCACGAGCGCAACCAGCACCGTGACGCCGGCCAGGGTGGCAAGCGCCAACCCCAGGGGCCACGGCGCCTCGCCTTCCTCGGCGTGCCCCGCGCTGGCGAAGAGTTCGCGGTGCGTCTTGAGCGAGAACAGCATGCCGAGCGCGTAGGCGACGATGAGCAGCACTGCCAGACCCACGCTCAGCTTCCCGACGAGCGCTTCACTCTCTGCCGGGTAGTTTGTGGCGACCGCGGAGGGAACCAGGAGCGCGACCGTGGCCAGGAAGAGCAGACCCGCCTGCATCCGGGCGCTGACCCGGTTGTATTCCTGCACATGGTGCTTGAGTCCGCCGAGCAGGAACGACGCCCCGAGCATGAACAGTGTGTTCGTGACGATCGCGCCGGCGATCGATGCTTTCACAAGCGTGTATTCGCCTGCGCGCAAGGCAGTGAGCGCGATGACGAGTTCCGTCAGGTTTCCCAGCGTGGCGTTGAGCAGCCCACCCGCCGCGTCGCCCGTCTTGGCGGCGACGGACTCGGTGGCGTGACTCAGCAACGCAGCTAGCGGCACGATCGCGAGCACGGACAGCACGAAAAGCAGCGTGTGCGCTCCAGGCGCGAACTTTGCCGCTGCAAGCACCACCGGTACAAAGGCCAGCAGCCAGAGCATCGGGTTGTGGCGAATCTCTTTCAGCAGAGGGCTCAATCGTTCACTCCAGTGTCGAATTCTGTCAGCGAGAAGACGCGCGCTTGCCACGGCGGCTCATCCAGATAGAGTCCGCGCGAGCGCAAGTCGTTGCCGTTCCGCCGGTACGTGGCGTCACCGATCAAGTCAGCGAGCCGCCACTGCCGGTCAGCGAGATCACCAAACGGCAGCCGAACGTAACACTGACTCCGGTTGGGCGCGAAGTTGACCGCTACCAGCAGCCGCTCGTTGCCACGGCCTTGCCAGGCGAAGACCAGGAAACAGTCCGAAGTCCAGTTGCCGTCCCAAGCCGGCGTGCAATCGAGCATGCGCCATTGGCCATCACGCACCACCGGCTTGCGCAGCACGGCCAGCAACCGCTCGTAGAACCGTTCCAGCCGCTCATCGACCGCTTCCTGCGGCGCGCGGACCAGATGCGGAGAGATGCGCGTCCTGCGCCCCTGGAACTGGCCTTGATGGAAGAACCGCAGCCCCGGCGACAGGAACGTAATGACCGCCGCGGCCTCGTGGACCTCCGGTGAGAACGTTGCGGCCGCGCGCGGCTCGTCGTGGTTTTCCAGGAAGCGGGCGAGCTTGTTCTGGTATTCGAGTGCGGCCTGGAAATGCTCGCGCACCGGCCGGGCCTGACCCTCGCGCAAGCGGTCGTACAGCCGCTTGTCGTAGGCGTAATCGAATCCCTGCTGCAGCATCGTCCATTCCAGATCCCAGTAGACCTCGGCCATGAACCGGAAATGCGGATGCTTGCGTCGCACCGACTCGGTTGCCTTCGGCCAGAAGAGATCGGCCCGGATGCCCCAAGTGCGTTCGAACACGTCGGGCAAGACCAGCATCGCCATATCGCAGCGCACGCCGTCGCACTGCTCGGCAATTCTCTCCAGCTCGCCGATCATCGCCTGCTGCAAATCCGGGTTGCCGTAGTTGAGCTGCAGCGTGTCGGGCCAGCCGTCGAAGTACGGGTCGCGGCCGTAGGCGAGCACCAGGGGGCCGTTCTTCGTCTGCACGCGGCAGTAGTTCTGCGCAGCGCCCGCCAAATCGCTCTCGCTGCCGTGGACGAAGTAGTCCGGATGCTCGTCGACCCAAGGGTGATCCGGCGCCATGTGGTTCGGAACGAAGTCGAGCATCAACTTCAGTCCGCGCACTCGCATCCGCTGTCGCAAGCGTGCCAGTCCCGCAGCGCCGCCCAGATCGCGATGGACGATGTAGTTCTGGATGGCGAACCCGGAGCCCGCGATGTCCTCTTCACGCAAATCCGGCAGCGTCTCCTGAAACTCCTTGCGCCATCCGGCGTTGCTGCGCGACACCTGCCGTGCTGCCGGGCCGGTCTGCCAGACGCTCAGGAACCAGACCCAGTCAAAACCCATCTCGGCCAGGCGGTCCAGCTCGGCGTCCGGTATATCGTCCAGCGTCGTCGGTCGAGCGCGGGACTTGGACAGCTCGGTCAGCCATACGCGCGTGTTGACCTGATAGAGCGAGGGATAAGCGGGCAAGGCCTTCATTTCTGCAGTTCGCCTCTCTGCCTTCAGCGGACAAAGGCCGCCGCCTTGCCACCCTCGAGCAACTTCTTCGCATCGAGCATTCCGAAAAGCTGGATGAGTTTCGCCACCAGGCCGGTCCATCCCGTCTGGTGACTCGCACCCAGACCCGCGCCGTTATCCCCATGGAAGTACTCGTAGAACAGGATGTGGTCGCGCCAGTGCGGGTCGGTCTGGAATTTCTCCGTTGCACCGTAGACGGGCCGCCGGCCCCGCGCATCCCGCAGGAAGATCCCGGTAAGCCGGTCCGAGATCTCCTTGGCCACCTCGAAGAGGTTCATCATCGTGCCCGAGCCGGTCGGGCATTCGATCCTGAAGCTGTCGCCGTAGTACGCGTAGAAGCTCAGGAGGGCCCTGATGAGCATGGCATTGACCGGCATCCAGACGGGCCCCCGCCAGTTCGAGTTGCCGCCGAACATTCCGCTGTTCGATTCTCCCGGCAGATAGTCCACCCGATACTCCTGACCCTGTACGTGGAAGACATACGGGTGCTCCTCGTGGAACTTGGAAAGCGCGCGGATGCCGTAGGGACCCAGGAACTCATTCTCGTCGAGCATCCGCGAGAGAATCCGGCGGAGCCGCTCCTGATTGACGAGGGCGAGCACGCCCCGCTCCGCCACACCATAGTGCCCGGGACCCGTGAGGTGGATGGTGTCCATGAGCTCGGGAATGCGGCGCAGGCGTGCCTGCAACCCCGCCACTGCGCGGGGAATGCGCCCGCGCTGCCATTGCTCTATTACCGTGGTGGCGCACAGGGGGAGAAGCCCCACCATGGAGCGCACCTTGAGCCGCGTGACGCGACCGTCGGGAAGCCGCAGAAGGTCGTAGTAGAAGCCGTCTTCCTCGTCCCACATGCCGTCCTGTCCGGGGCGGTTCATGCCCGCGGCGATGTAGTAGAAATGCTCGGCGAACTTCAGGACCATGTCCTCGTAAGTGGGGTCGTGGGCGGCGAGCTCGACGGCGAGCTCCATCATGTTCTGGCTGAAGAGGGCCATCCAGGCGGTGCCGTCGGCCTGCTCCAGGTGGCCGCCGGTGGGCAGCGGGGCGCTGCGGTCGAATACGCCAATGTTGTCGAGCCCCAGGAAACCACCCTCGAAGACGTTCTTGCCGAAGCGGTCCTTGCGATTCACCCACCAGGTGAAGTTCAGCAGCAGCTTGTTGAACATCGCCGTGAGGAACTCGAGGTCCATCTCGCCGCGCAGGGCCTGCTCAGTGCGATGCAGGAAGAGCGTCGCGAAGGCATGGACCGGGGGGTTCACGTCGCTGAAGTTCCACTCGTAGGCGGGCATCTGGCCACTGGGGTGCAGGTAATGGCCGTGGAGCATCAGTCTCATCTGCTCCTTGGCGAAGTCGGGATCCACGATCGCGAGGGGGAGCGTGTGGAACGCGAGGTCCCATGCCGCATACCAGGGGTACTCCCACTTGTCGGGCATGGAGATGATGTCTTCGTTCAGCATATGGAACCACTCCGAGTTCCGGGCACTGCGATATCCGGTATGCAGAGGGTTGGAGTGATGCTCGTCCAGCCAGTTGTCGCCGTCGAAGAAGAAGAACTGCTTGCTCCACAGCATGCCGGCGATGGCCTGGCGCATCACGTCGGCCGCGTCCCGGGGAACGGAAGGCGGGGTCACGGAGCGGTAGAACTCGTCCGCCTCCTTTAGCCGGACGGTCAGCGTCTCGTCGAACTCCGGGCCGAAGGCGGATCGGGCGCTCGTGGTCTTCCCGCTCTTGCCGGCAGCGGACTGGGCGGTCAAGCGCAGCCGCACCGTCGCCGACCGGCCGGGAGCAATCGTCACGCGATAGCACGCCGCGACCTTGGTGCCGCGTTTTTCGGGATTCACTGCGCCCTGATTCCCCTGCACAACGTAGTTGTTGATGCCGTCCTTGACGTATGGGCTCGTGTTCTCTTGCCCGGGGAAGAGACGCGCGCTGTTCGTCTCGTTTTCGGTGAAGAGCAGCGGCGCCCCGCCTTCGCAGGAAAAGACGAACTCGCCCAGCAGCGGATGGGTTGCCGCGACCGCGCTCGTGCCCGCCGCTGCCTCGATCTGCCTGAGGTTTGGTTTCTCGGCCGCTCGGTTGGATTCGGCGATCCACGGTGCCCAGTCGTTGCGGAACCACAGCGTCGGCAGGAGATGCAGCTCGGCCGCGTCCGGCCCCCGGTTGGCTGCCGTGATCCGCACGAGTATGTCTTCCGGACCGGCCTTGGCATACTCCACGAAGACGTCGAAGTAGCGGTCCTCATCGAAGACGCCGGTGTCTAGGAGCTCGTACTCCGTGTCGTTCCGCGTGCGGCGGCGGTTTGTCTCCACCAGATCGGAATACGGATACGCCGCCTGCGGGTACTTGTAGAGAAACTTCATGTACGAGTGGGTCGGCGTGCTGTCGAGGTAGAAGTAGTACTCCTTGACGTCCTCGCCGTGGTTGCCCTCGCTGTTGGTGAGCCCGAAGAGGCGTTCCTTGAGGATGGGGTCCTTGCCGTTCCACAACGCGAGCGCGAAGCAGAGCCGTTGCTTGTCGTCGGAGATGCCTCCCAGACCGTCTTCGCCCCAGCGATACGCCCGCGACCGCGCATGATCGTGGGTGAAGAAGTTCCACGCGTCTCCGTTCTCGCTGTAATCCTCGCGCACGGTTCCCCACTGCCGCTCGCTCAGGTACGGGCCCCACTTCTTCCACGGGACACCGGCCTCGCGCGCCTCGTTCAAGCGCTTTTGTTCCGTCACATCCTCGATTGCAGGAGCCATGTTTTGCCTCCCCTATGGGCGAGTGAAATCGGTTCGACACGGCACGGACCGCCGGGGCGTTCCGGACGCAGCCTTCGGAACTTTCAGAGCAGCACCTTCAGCACGCGATCGAGCAATTGCTCCACCGAGAACGTCGTCAGCAGCAGCGGTGCAACCGGCAGCAGCGTGATCACCGCCAGAGAAGTCACGTTCTTCATGCCGAACGGCGTCAACCGAATGCCCTCGACCACCAGGTAGCCGTTGCGCAGGTCGGCAAGCGACTGGATGTCGGCGCTGCCGAGGGGCGTCTCGTCGGGCGGGCGGTCGCCGCGTATCCACTTGCGGTTGAACTCGCGCGCATACTGTTGTCCCAAGCTGCCGTACTCCTCCATCCCTTTGCGCCGGGCCACTCGGAGGTGTGGCGTGAATACGAGCAGCGGTCCGAGGACGGCGAACACCAGCAGTCCCACGGTGCCGACGATCTCCGCCTTGAATTCAAGCAGCTTCGCGCCTTCGTAGAAGATCCTGTTGGCCATCATTCCGGCGAGCACCGTGCCCAGCCCCAGCAGCACCAGGTAGTAGGCACGGCCGGCTCGGGCGAGAAAGTGCAATCCGGCGGTGCCGTCCGGATGTGTCGGCTCCAGATTCAACTCGATGCGCGACACTTGCCACAGGAAGCGCGCCCAGATGACGAACCTGAAATACCAACGCACCACCAGGAACTGGAGCACGGGCAGGCTCACGAGCGCCACCCACCAGCCGGCAAGTGACGGCTGCAGTCGCCCACCCTCTACGGTGGCGAACCAGCTGGTCACACCGAGCGCAAGCTGATCGCGCCACACGAATGGTATTCCCACGCTGTACACGAACACGATCAACAGCAGCTCCGCCACGACGGAGTTGCGCAGCCGCAACGCCGAAGCAATGGCGGCGTCGAACTGCGCGCGCGCATCGTCGGGTATCAGGCCGCGTTCCAGGAAAAGCCCCACGATCTGGGGCAGCACCCGATGCACCCTGACCTCCGCCAGGATCAACAAAGGCGCCGCGATCAGCAGGCGCGCATGGGTTTCGACGTCCTGCAGGAACGTCACCATCCCGCCGCGGCCCCAGGCGTTTCCTTCGGCAATCGACAACAGCAGCAACGGCACCCAGGTGACCAGAACCGTCGCGAGCATCCGCCGGCGCGCGAACTCCAGGGCATCTCCGGACAGCCGCGTGCTTCGCCAGAACCGGTAGAGCAGCCCGCCGTTCATGAGCGAGAAATCGCTCAATGCCTTCAGGGGCGTCGCGGCGGCGCCGGAGATTATTTCGGGTTGTATCTTCGGCATCGTGAACCTCCGGCTTCCGCGAACTCCGTAGTGTGCGCCTTCACAACACCCCGAGCGCGTGCAGCGCGTTGTTGATGATCTGCAACCCCAGCGCCACCTGAACGACGCCGAGAACGGCGCCGAAGATCGGCAGTACGAACGCCAACACGGTTTGCAGGCGCCGGGCCACGAGCATGACAATCAGGTTCAGCACCATGATCGCCACGACCACGGCGCCGATGGTCAGGCGACCCTCCAGGGTCTGGGCGAAAGCGACCAGGACGACGACTGCCGCGATGCCGTAGGGCGTGACGATCGTCGGGAAGGCCAGTGGGGACATCGCTACCTTCGTCGCCGCTGCCGGCGGAACCGCGACGTCGTCAGGATGCGGCTCGGCCGCCTCGAACTGTTCGAGCACGTTCTTGAGCGCCACCAGAAAGAGGATGATCCCGCCGGAGAGCGCGAGAACCGGCAGGGGGATGCCGTAACTGCTCAGGATGCTTTCGCCCAGAAAGCCGGCAACCAACAGTGCAAGGGCCGAGAAGATCGTCGCCCACACCGCGATCTGGCGGGTCAGCCGGGCGTCCGCGCCTTTCGTCACCTTGAAGAAGGGCCCGACGATCTTGAACGGCCCGAGCATCAGGAACAGCATCGCGAAGACCTGTCCCAAGGGGAACTGCCTGAGCGGCGCCGGACCGGCTGCCGCCTCAGCAGCCGATGCGGCGCCGGCAGCGGCCAGGCAGCCGACGCCGATGATGAGGGCCACGATGGGTCGGACGTCCCACCGCAGTCGCTCGTCGCCTTCGGGCCAGAACTTTCGTATCGGGCTCTTCTTCATTGTTCATCCCTAGCCACCGGTCCGGCTTGTTGACCTATGGATCTATCTCTCGGGTGAAGCGGAACCGCTATCGCCCTCGACAGGCAGCCCGGCCTGCCGCCAGGCCAGCATGCCGCCCTGGAGCTGGCAGACGTTCCGGAAACCGTGCCGCTGCAGCAAGCGCACGGCGGGGATGCTGCGATGTGCCGCGCGGCAGATGGCGACGATGGGGCGCGTCCCGTCCAGTTGCAGGCTGGCGATGCGCGAGCCGAGTTCGGTGATGGGCACGTGGATCGCGCCGGCGATGTGACCGGACCGCCACTCCGTGCTGGTGCGCACATCGATGATCTGCGGCCGTGCCGAGCCCTCCTTGCGCATCACGTCGAGTTTCGTTGCCGAAATTTCCGGCACCTTGCCGAACGGCAACCACCAGAACAACTCCATTGCAGTTCTTTCTACTTCTATGAAAGGAAGTGACGATTGGATGACCGCTCCTAGCGGCGGACCCCGCGGTTACCGGCCGCCCCAGGCTGGTTGATACCCGGGTCGCGTCCCACGTTTCCTGCGGCACCGGGCTGGTTGATGCCCGGGTCCACGCCCGGGCTCGCACCGACGTTTCCTGTTGCCCCGGGTTGATTGATGCCCGGATCGCGTCCGACGTTTCCCGCCCGCCCGGGCTGATTGATCCCGGGATCGACGCCTGGGCCGGCACCGACGTTTCCTGCGGCCCCAGGTTGATTGATGCCTGGGTCGCGCCCGACGTTTCCTGCCCGCCCGGGCTGGTTGACGCCGGGGTCACGCGCGTACGCGGCGCCGGGTAGGGATGCGGTCATCGCACTGAAGACCAGTGCGCACATACACGTCTTCGCCATGACGTTCATTTCTACGTCTCTCCTTGCGGTTCGCGAGGCGTTCATTTCGGTTTCGTCGTCACGTACTTCAGCGCGCTTCCCTCTGACTTTCGCGGTGCGGTCAGCTTTCCCAGAAGTTCGCCGCGTGGGTTCGCGACAGCATGCCGCCGGACAGCGTCCTGGCCTTGAACCCGTTCTGCAGCAGCACGCGGGTCGCGTAGTAGGCGCGGCCGCCCGAGCGGCAGATCACGAGGATTTCCCGATCGCGAGGGAGCTCACCGAGCCGCGAGCGCAGTTGACCCAGCGGGATGTTGACGGCGCGCGGCTCGGTCTCCACCGCGAGCTCCACCGGCTCGCGAACGTCGAGGAGGAACCCCTCGTTGTCCGACGCCCAGTGACTGACCGGCATGTCGCCGCGTAGGATGTTCGCCGCGACCATCCCGGCGAAGTTGACCGGGTCCTTCGCGCTGCCGAACTGCGGCGCGTAGCAGAGCTCGGCCTCCTCGAGGTCGTAGACCGTCGCGCCCATCTGCAGCGCCACCGCGAGCGCGCTGATGCGCTTGTCCACGTTGTCCTCGCCGAGCGCCTGCGCGCCGAGGAGCTTCCCGTTCGACTTGCGGAAGATCACCTTCATCGCGATCGGCTTCGCGCCGGGGTAGTAGCCCGCATGCGAGTTCGGGTAGAGGTAGGCCTTCTCGTAGTCCGTGTCGCCGATGCGCTTCAGCGTCTTCTCGCTGACGCCCGTCCACGCCGCGGCGCCGTCGAAGAACCCGATGATCGAGGTGCCCTGGGTGCCGCGGAAGCGCGCGTCGCGCCCGGCGATCACGTCGGCCGCGATGCGGCCC
>JBAVOG010000812.1:0-3702 GCA_049691875.1 Burkholderiales bacterium
AGCCAGCCGCGGCGCCGCGCAACCAGGGTGCCAGCCGCGGCGGCGGCGAGGACGCCCACCACTTCCCATTCGTTCTCGGCCCACATGAAGGCGATGGCGAGCGCAGTCACGAGCCCCGTGGCGAGCGCTCCCGGCCAAAGCGGCACGCTCATACGCGCTCGCTCGTTTTCTCGGCGATCAGTCCGGTCGGACGCCACGCCATGATCGCGATCACCACGGCGAAGGCGAACACGTCCTTGTAGGCGCTCGCGAACGGCAACGCGACGGCGCCGACCGTCTGCAGCGCGGCAAAGAGGAAACCGCCCAGGATCGCGCCGTAGATGTTGCCCAGCCCGCCGACGATCGCCGCGCTGAAGCCGATCACCCCGAGCAACAGGCCCATGCCGAAGTTGATCTCGTTGTAATAGAGGCCGTTCATCACCCCGGCGAAGGCCGCCACCGCCGAGCCGAGCGCGAAGGTCACCAGCACGATCAGCGTGAAATTGATGCCCATGGTTTTGGCGGTCTCTTCGTCCTGCGCCACCGCGCGGATCGCGAGACCGAGCTTGGTTCGGTTGATGAGCACGTGGATGCCGATGATCACCGCTAGCCCGCCGAGGAACAGGAGCGCGCTGTCCAGGCGCAGATTGAAGCTGCCGAGCGCGACCGCGTTGTCCGGCAGGAGCGAGGGAAAGCGCTTCGGGTTCGCGCCGTCCGGGAAGAAGAGCCGCACGCACTCGCGCAGCACCGTGCCGAGCATCAGCGTCACCAGGAGTATGTTGAGCGGCGGCGCGGCCTTGAGCGGCATCACGAGATATTTCGCGATCAGCGCGCCGAGCATCGCCATGGCGCCGGTCGCGACGAGCAGCACCGCCACGACCTGCAGCCACGGGTTGCCCGCACCGATCGCCTGCATGCCGAGGTACGTCGAGAACCCGGCGAAGGTTCCCACCGTGAGCACGTCGCCGTGGCTGAACTTGATGATATCGAGCACGCCGAAGAACAGCGTGAAGCCGACCGCGACCAGCGCATACATCATGCCCAGCATCAGGCCGTTGGCGACGAATTGCGCGAGGAGTCCGGCGTCCATTGCAGTGTGGGCAGGCGCGTTCGCTCGCGGGGCGGGCATCGCGCCCGCCCCTCCCGGAGCTCGCGCCGGGCGGCAGCTTACTTTCCGGCGAGCTTGCGCTTGCCCGTGGCGTACTCGCTGTCTTCCCAGACGACCCACTTGCCGTCCTGGGCGACATACTTGGTGATCGCCGCGACCGTGTTCTGGCCATGGTCGTCGAAGCTGATCGTGCCGACGATCGAATCGACGCCTTTCACCTTCCCGAGCGCTGCCGTGACCTTCTTGCGATCCGGGCCGACTTGCTCGATGGTATCGAGGATCAGGTTCATCGCGGCGAACGCAAAAGCCCCGTAGGCCTCGGGCGATTCGGCGTACTTGGCCTGAGCGTACTTTGCCGTGAAAAACAGGCCGCCAGGGAGTTTGTCGATCGGTGCGCCTTCGCGGAAGGCGAGGGTGCCTTCGGCGAGCGGCCCGAGCCCCTGGATGAAGGCGTCCGAGACGATGCCCGAGGTGCCGATCAGCTGGGCCTTGATACCGAGCTTGTCCATCTGCGAGCGGATGCGCACCCCGATCGGCGTGAGGCCGCCGAAGTAGATCGCGTCCACGTTCAGCGCCTTGATCTGCGTGAGCTCGGCGTTGAAGTCCTGCTGGTCGGCGGTGACGCCGAAGGTGCCGACGATCTTGCCGCCGTTCTTGGCGAGGAACTCGCTGAAGTACTTGTTGTGACCCTTGCCGTAGTCGGTGGTGTCGTGGATCACGGCGATCTTCTTGAAGCCCTGGCCGGTGGAGAACTTGGCGTTCACCTCGTTCTGGTTGATCATCGTGCCGTTGACGCGGTGGATCTCCTTGTAGTCGTTGCCGTAAGTGATGTCGGGCAGTACCGCGCCCCACACGATGACCGGCAGGCCGAACTTGTGATAGATGTCCACGGTGCCGATCGCCACCGCCGAGCAGTAGTGCGTCGCGCCGGCGATGATCGCGCGATCGGCGGCCGCCTTGGTCGCCACCTGCACGCCGACGTTCGGCTTGCACTCGTCGTCGAGCACCACCATTTCGTACGTGTACTTGGCCTTGGGGTCCTCGTTGCGCAGCCGCACCGCGAGGTCGGCGGAGTTGCGTCCGCCCAGACCGTTGGCCGACACCCCGCCGGTGAGCGGGCCGATGAACACGACCTTGACGACTTTTTTCTGAGCGATCGCGCTGCCCGCGGCGAGCGCGAGGCCGAGCACGAGTGCGGCGACCGACAGATTACGCATGCTGTTCATTTTGATCTCCCCCTTTGAAAAACTCGGAAAGCCAGGATGGCAATCAGCTTGCGCCAACGCGTCGGGAGGGTCAAGCCGCGTCAGCGGAGCACTCACTGCTGCGGAGGCTGCGGAGTGCACGGCGTTACGCGAGCGCTTTCGTCACCACCTCGGTGGTGTCCTTCGACAGGCTACGGGTTTCCCGGATCCGTTCGAGCGCGGCACGTGCGTGCGCCTGCCGATCGACATCGAATCGCTTCCAGCGATCGAAGGCGCGCGCCATTCGCGCGGCAACCTGTGGATTGAGCGCATCGATCCGGATGACCTGGTCGGCGAGAAACGCGTATCCGGCTCCGCCGGCGGCGTGAAACCGCACGTGATTGCCCATCGCGAACCCGCCGATCAGCGCGTAGACCTTGTTCGGGTTCGTGATCTCGAAGGCCGGATGCCCGAGCAGGCGCTGCACTTCGGCGAGCGTACCGGGCAGTCGCGCGGTCGCCTGCACGCGCAGCCACTTGTCCACCACGAGGGGCTCGCCATGCCACTTCGTATGGAACGCATCGAGTGCCTGCGGACGCTCCGGACAGTCGCAGTTCGCCAGAACGGCGAGCGCGGCCATTGCGTCGGTCATGTTGTCGGC
This sequence comes from Burkholderiales bacterium, assembly GCA_049691875.1. Taxonomy (GTDB): domain Bacteria; phylum Pseudomonadota; class Gammaproteobacteria; order Burkholderiales; family SG8-39; genus JAABRB01. The sequence goes on from JBAVOG010000812.1 coordinate 2,933, forward strand.
GCGCTCGAACTGGCGGATCGCCAGCGCGCGCGCCTCGTCGCCCGCGAGCTCCATCAGGTAGGCGAGACAAAGATTGTGCAGTGCGCGCTTGCCGGCGCTGGCGGCATCCGGGCTGTAGCGCCCGGCGACCGTGTTTGCCGTGTAGGCCGCGAGGAGCTCCGGCCGCAGCGCCCGGGCCAGATGCCTGGCGATGGCATTGCGCGTCGCGTGAATCGCATCCGGATCGACGACGTGCATCGCTTCCGCGATGACCACCTCGGCGGGGAGCGTCAGGGCTTCGGCCGCAAACGCGGGGTCGTGACGGGCGTCCGCGAGCACGCGTGAAAAGGCCGCCACGAAGGATTCCGGGACCTTCGGCTCCTGCCCCGGTCGGTACGTCGCGATTTCCTCCAGGAGCAGATTCTTCGCGAGCCGCTGACCGGCCTCCCACCGGTTGAACGGGTCGGAGTCGTGCGCCATCAGGTGCGCGAGCTCCTCCGAGGTGTAGTCGAACTTGAGCATCACGGGCGCCGAGAAGTCGCGCAGCAACGAAGGCACCGGCGCCGCGGGGACATCCACGAACGTGAAGCGCTGCTGCGGCGCCTTGACCGATAGCACGCGCGTCGTGTCGCTCGCCCCGGCTTCGCCCTCGAGGCGCAGTGGCAGATCGCGGCCGTCCGCACCGACGAGGCCGGCCGAGAGCGGGATGTGAAACGGCAGTTTCGTCTCCTGACCGGGCGTGAGAGCGCAGGTCTGAGCGACATCGAGAAGATAGCGTCGCGTCTCCGGGT
>JBAVOG010000813.1:0-5923 GCA_049691875.1 Burkholderiales bacterium
CGTGTATTCGGAGGCCGACGCGCGCGCCCTGCACGTCGCGTCGGCCGACGAGGCGCTGTGCATCGGCCCAGCCCCGGCGAAAGAGAGTTATCTGCGTGGCGACGCAATCCTCGCTGTGGCAATGCAAACCGGCGCGCAAGCGATTCACCCGGGATACGGTTTTCTCTCCGAGAACGAGGCGTTCGCCAAGGCCTGCGAGAACGCCGGGATCGTATTCATCGGCCCTCCCGCAGCGGCGATTCGCGCCATGGGCTCGAAGAGTGCCGCGAAGGCGATCATGCAGAAGGCCAAGGTGCCCCTGGTCCCCGGATATCATGGCGACAGACAGGACCCGGAATTCCTGCAGAGCCAGGCCGAGAAGATCGGCTTTCCGATCCTCATCAAGGCTTCGGCGGGCGGCGGCGGGAAAGGCATGCGGATTGTCGAGCGGACGGGCGATTTCGCCGCCGCGCTCGACTCCTGCAAGCGCGAAGCGGCGTCTGCTTTCGGCGACGACAAGGTGCTTCTCGAGCGTTACCTGCGCCGGCCCCGTCACATCGAGATCCAGGTGTTCGCCGATCGGCACGGCCATTGCGTGCATCTCTTCGAGCGCGACTGCTCGGTGCAGCGCCGGCATCAGAAGGTGCTCGAGGAGGCGCCCGCCCCGGGGCTCAGCGCCGAGCGGCGTGCGGACATGGGGGCCGCAGCGGTTGCGGCGGCGAAGGCCATCGGATACGTGGGTGCGGGAACGGTCGAGTTCATCGCGGACCCGTCCGGCACGTTTCATTTCATGGAAATGAACACCCGGCTGCAGGTCGAGCATCCCGTCACGGAGATGATCACCGGGCAGGATCTGGTCGAATGGCAGATCCGTGTCGCGGCCGGCGAAGCGCTGCCCGTCGCGCAGGACGCGCTCGAGATCGACGGGCATGCCGTGGAAGCCCGCATCTACGCCGAGGATCCGGAGCGCGATTTCCTGCCGGCCACCGGCACGATCGAGCACTTCGCAACGCCCGCCCCGAACCGGCACGTACGCATCGATACCGGCGTGCGCTCGGGCGACACGATCAGCCCTCACTACGACCCGCTGATCGCGAAGCTGATCGTGTGGGGCCCCGATCGGGCGAGCGCGCTCGCGCGAATGCGCGCAGCGCTGGGCGAGTTCGAGATCGTGGGGCTCACCACCAACGTAGCGTTCCTCGCCCGGCTGGTGGCGAGCGAGGCCTTTGCGAACGCCGAGCTCGACACTGGCCTGATCGAACGCAATCACGCGACGCTCTTTCCGCCCGCACCAGCGGCAAGCGACGAGGTGGTTGCGCTCGCGACGCTCGACGAGCTATTGCGGCTTGAAGCGGCGGCCCGCGAGCATGCCGTCGCGTCGTCCGATCCCCACTCGCCGTGGGGCGACTGCGACGGATGGCGCCTGAACGAGGACAATCACCATGTGTTCGTCTTTCGGGAAGGCGAACGCCGTTCCGCGGTGACCGTCCATTACCGCCGCGGTCTGTTCGAGTTCGAGCTGCCGCACGGCCGGCGCAACGTCTCGGGGGAGCGGTCCGGCGAAACGCTGCGCGCCTGGCTGGACGACCGCTCGGTGGCGGCACGCGTGGTTCGTAACGGCCGTACGATCGACATATTTCAGGGGGCGGAACGGCATACCCTCGAGCTTCACGACCCCGGTCTGCACGAGCTCGACGCCAGCGGTGGCGGGGGCGGGCTCGCCGCACCGATGCCCGGCAAGATCGTCGCCGTGCTGGTCGAGAAGGGCGCCACGGTCGAGAAGGGAACGCCACTGTTGATTCTCGAGGCGATGAAAATGGAGCACACCATCAAGGCACCGGCCGGCGGGACGGTCAAGGAGCTGCTCTACGGAGTCGGCGAGCAGGTCGAGGAAGGCGCCGAGCTGCTCGCCTTCGAACGGAGCAAGCAATGAACGGATTGCCGAGACAGGTCAAGATCGTCGACGTCGGCCCGCGCGACGGCCTGCAGAACGAGCCGACGTCGGTACCGACCGCGGTGAAGATCGAGCTCATCGAACGCCTCGCCGAGGCCGGCATTCCGGCCGTGGAGGCGACTGCGTTCGTGTCACCAAAATGGGTGCCGCAGATGGCCGACGGCGCCGAGGTGATGCGGGGGCTCGCGCGCAAGCCGGGCGTCAGCTACCCGGTGCTGGTTCCCAACATGAAAGGATTCGAGGCGGCGATGGCAGCCGGCGCGGACGAGATTGCGGTGTTCGGCGCCGCCTCCGAGACGTTCAGCCAGAAGAACATCAACTGCTCGATCGTCGAGAGCCTCGACCGCTTCGCCACGGTGATCGAAGCGGCGAAGGAGCGAGGCGTGAAGGTGCGCGGCTACATCTCGTGCGTCGCCGGCTGCCCGTACGAGGGCGAAGTGAAACCGAAAGTGGTGGCCGAGGTGGCGCGCCGGCTCTTCGGGCTGGGCTGCTACGAGATTTCGCTCGGCGACACGATCGGCGTGGGCACGCCCCGGAAGGTGCGCGACATGATCGAGGCGGTCGCGCGCGACGTGCCGCTCAAGAAGATCGCGGTGCACTTTCACGACACCTACGGGCAGGCGCTCGCGAACATCTACGGCGCACTGGAAAAAGGGGTGAGCGTGGTGGACAGCTCGGTCGCCGGTCTCGGCGGGTGTCCGTACGCGAAGGGTGCGTCGGGCAATGTCGCCACCGAGGACGTGGTCTACATGCTCGACGGTCTCGGAATCGAAACCGGCGTGGATCTGGAGCAGGTCTTCGAGACGGGGCGCTTCATCTGCGGCGAGCTCGGGCGCGAGTCGGCGTCCAAAGTCCACAAGGCGCTCGCTGCAAAGCGGAAGTAATGTTGCGGCCCGTTACCACCCCGCCGCCTGCGGCGGCCCCCCTCCTCGAAGAGGAGGGGAAAAAGATTATTCCCCTCCTTTCCAAGGAGGGGTGGCGGGCGAAGCCCGACGGGGTGGTTAAAATCGTCCGATGAAGCAAGCTTTGCAACAGCCTGCCGCCGCGCCCGTTTCGTCTCCCTGCATCAACGTGTGCCAGGTGGACATCGAGCGCGGCTGGTGCACCGGGTGTCTGCGAACGCTCGAAGAAATCGCGCTCTGGTCGCAGTCGAGCGACGCCGAGAAGCGCGCGGTGCTCGCCCGCTTGGCGGCGCGGCGGCAGTCGCTTCACGGACCTGATACCTGATTGGCGCTCTGTACCTCTGGTAGCGCTCTCCTGCAGGGAAATCGTGTCTCGCGTACGCTAGGCCCGCTTGGCGGGGTCGAAAGGGCGGCTACGTGCTCTCGAGCGCGAGAAGCCAACGTCACAATCTGGTGTCCAAGTATTGCTCGCGACCAATGGATCTTTCGACAATCGTATCGATGGTGGTCGGCGGCCTGATCTCTCTGGCTGTCGCTCATATCTATTTCTGGAAGACTAAGCCACTCGAACACCGACTCCAATCGATCGTCGAGAACATGCAGAGGGTGTTCGTCCGCGAGCGACTTCCGGAATTCTTTGACTCTCTGAACACCCTCAAGTTCGAACTGCCTCCGATAGATCAATCGACACCGGATGTTCCTCAGCTTGACCTTGTCATTCTCGATCGTGCGGTCATTCATCCAGGAGATTCGGTCAACATGCTCTTCAAGGTCATCGATCTCGGATTCAATTTCCGCAACCCTGATGGGGCGGAGGTCAAATACCGGGATCAGCCTCCGCTCAAGGTCGAGAATGTCGCGTTCGGTTACCTTCGGACATCGTTCACGGCCAGAGCGATTGACGGCTCTGAGGAGAACGTGCTGGTATTCAAGCTGCACGACGAGGACGAACATGGACGGCCGAACCGGCAGAAGGAGTATCGGTTTAGGTTTCGCGTCGTTGCATAGAGATCGGACATTGACGCGCAGATCCAGGAGTGCCTGTACCAAGGCGCCCCATCCCACACTGCAGTCCTTCAAGTAACACCTACGGGTCGTATCGAAATTCTTGCCCAGGGATTCCGAAAATGAACGTTGAACGCACTGAAGAGCTTGTTCGTGATCCACGATTCCTGAATTTGCTTCGAGATGCGGCTGAGCTCGGGCTTGGATTGTGTATCCCGCATAGCCATGGACCGGACGGAGATCTCGAGCCACTGCCGGTTGGCATCGTTGCACTCGAAGACGACTTGCAGGTGCGCTTTGTGCCTGAGCACAACCCTGGGAACGATCGTGCAATGCCGGTCGCATGGCGATGGCAATCGGAACCTGTCACTTGCGAAGCTCCTCGGGAAAACCGGGATTCGACGCCACGAGGCCACCCAAGGGTCATTGCACTTTGCTGCGCCAGAACCCCGAAGCCTCCGCCACCGCCCCCGGTACCCATTGATCGCGAGATTTCGGTACAGAGGGGGTCATCGATATCAGAGCCGCAGGGCCTGAATCTCCGAGAGTGACTCCGCGCGTGTTCGCCCTGAACGTACGTGCTGTTTAAGGCTTGTTTATGACCGCGGATAGCTTCATTGCTAGGTGTCCGGTCGGATGCGAAGCGCCCCTCACAGCATCGGAGTACGTCCTGCCGGAAGGGCCGCTGCTGCGCTGCGCGGCGTGCGGACAGCTCGTGAGTCAGTGCAGCGAGGATGCGTACCGCGCAGCACTCGCGAAATGGGACACCGCTTCCGGTACTCTGCCCGATGCACGGTCGACGCGGCGCCACGCAAGCGTCAGCAAGCGGCGCCTCGCAGCGCTGATGGCGATGCTCGGCCCCCAGGCGTCGCCGGCCCGGCTGCTCGACGTCGGTTGCTCGAGCGGCGCGTAACTGCTGGTTGCGCGCGATATGGGGTTTGCTCCCGAAGGCGTGGAAATCTCGCCGGAATCCAGCGATGCCGCACGGCGCGCGGGGTTTCGTGTGCACACCGGGCTGCTCGAAGAAGGCAATTACCCGGACGCGGCCTTCGACGCGATCACGCTCGTCGAGCTTCTCGAGCATCTTCGCGAGCCGCGCGCACTGCTCGCCGAGTGCCGGCGAATCCTGCGGCCGGGAGGCATCGTGATGGCCACGACGCCGAACGGTGCGAGCTGGACGGCAGCCGTGATGGGCTCGCGCTGGGACGTGTTCAGTCTGCAAGGCATGGGCGGGCACGTGAGCTTCTTCAACCCCGGGTCGCTCCGGCTGGTGGCCGAACGCTCCGGTTTCGCAGTGTCCCGGATCGAGACGCGCCAGGTGCGCCTCGCGGAGAAAGGCCAATTGCCGAGTGCGCTGTACCGGGCCGCAAAGATCCTCGCGAGCGCGCTCGACATGCCGTCGCGCCTGGCCGGCACCGGGCACAACCTCACGCTCTACGCGCGACGAGTTTGATCCAGTCGACGAATCTCGTCCCCACCTCTCCGAGGACGGGAAAAGAAAGTAGCTAGATATTCCCGAAGTCGCCGTGTCGGCCCTTGCCCGCAGCGAAGCGGCCGGCACCGGCGGCCCCTTCCGCGACGAGCGCGGGAATGCCGCCGTACCACTCGCGGCGCATTGCCTCGCGCAACGACAGCCCCTGCTGCATTTTCACCGAGCGCCGGTCGACACGCACGCACGCCTGCGGAAAGCGCGCGATCTCGTGTGCCATCGCTTCGGCGTGCTCGCGCGACGTGCCGTCCGCGACCACCTGCTCGCAGGCGCCGATTCGCAGCGCTTCCTCTGCCGGCACCTTGCGGCCGGTGAGAATGATCTCCATTGCGCGACCCATACCGACGAGTCGCGGCAACCGCACGGTGCCGCCGTCGAGGAGCGGCACTCCCCAGCGCCGGCAATACACGCCGAAGTAAGCGGACGCCTCCATCACCCGCACGTCGCACCACAGCGCGACCTCGAAGCCACCGGCTACTGCGGGACCGGCGACGGCGGCGATCACCGGCTTGGCGAGCTCGAGACGGGTGGGGCCCATCGGTCCGCGCGGCAGCTGACCGCCTGCTCCAGCGCGCTCGTCGAGCGGGTATGCAA
>JBAVOG010000814.1:0-6890 GCA_049691875.1 Burkholderiales bacterium
GCACGGGGCTCGTGATCTCTGCGCCGGACGGGAGGCGGCGCTCCGCGCGCATGCGGTGCGCCATGACGAGCACATCGGTGGTCGCGAGGTCGAAGACCGCCCGGGTCTCCGGCTGATCGCCGGCCGAGGGCTCGTCGCCGCGCAGCACCAGAACATTGCGAATACCGAGCGCGACTGCGCCCAGCAGGTCGGCCTGCAACGCCAGCCGGTTTCGATCACGGCACGTCATCTGCAGGACGGGCTCGATGCCGCTCTGCACGAGAAAGTGCGCAGCCACGAGACTCGACATGTGCGTTTTCGCCGAGGCGCCGTCGGTGACGTTGACGGCGGTCGCGAGACCACGCAGCGGCGCCACATGCGCGACGAAATCCGACCCATCGGCCGAAAGTGGGGGCGAAACTTCGGCGGTGACGACGAAATGCCCGTGCTGCAAAGCACGCTGCAGACCGCTCACTGCACTGCCCTGTCCGCCCGCGTCCTGATCCGGTTCAGCCATCGATTTCCTCTCGCAGCAGTCCCATCTTACCAACAGCGTGACGGATTCCACGTGCGACCGGCATCGCCGACCGGAAGGCGTCGTCGGACGACGACAGGAATCCCGCTCCAGATGTTTCGGTCGTAACAAAGTGCAACAGGTCCGTTTTTCGCGCCGGAGCCTCGCTAGAATTGCACCACGAAATTCTTGAAAGGGAGCACGGCTCATGAACACGCACATCAAGTCACGAATCATCATAGCCACCGCGATCGGCGCCCTGGCGCTCTCCGGATGCGCCGGAATGAACGAGACACAGAAGACCACGGCAACGGGCGCCGGCATCGGCGCTGCGGCCGGCGCGTTGATCGGTGGAATCACGCGCGGTGGACGCGGTGCGGCCGCGGGCGCCGGAATCGGTGCCGCCGTCGGCGCGGCGAGCGGGTACGTCTGGTCCCAGCACATGCAGGAGCAGAAACGCGCGATGGACGAGGCGACCCAGGGCACGGGTGTCGAGGTGACCAGGACGGCGGACAACCAGCTCAAGCTGGAAATCCCGAGCGACGTCTCCTTCGACGTGAACCAGGCCTACATCAAGCCCCAGTTGCGGCCCGTGCTCGACCGGTTCGCGCAGGGCCTCACGACGTATCCGAGCTCGACGGTGCGCATCGTCGGGTACACGGACAGCACCGGGAGCGATGCGATCAACAATCCGCTCTCAGTCAATCGCGCCGCGAGCACGCGCGAGTACCTGGCCGCACGAGGCGTTGCACCGAGCCGCATCGCGATCGACGGACGCGGTTCGCGTGATCCCATCGCGGACAACAGCACCGCCCAGGGTCGTGCGATGAACCGCCGCGTCGAGATCTTCGTCGCCGAGCCGGCGACCGCCGGCCAGCTCGCGCCCTCGGCGAGCCGCTAACGCCCGCCTCGTCTTCAAGCACTGAACCACCCCGCCCGCTTCGCGGGCACCCCTCCTTGAAAAGGAGGGGATGGTTTCCTTCCTCCCCTCCTCTACGAGGAGGGGTGGCTGCGCAGCAGCCGGGGTGGTGTTCCAGAGCCTCCACAGCACGCGCTCTCGCGGGGGCCTTGCTATCATCGCCTCCAAATACCCCAGGAGGCAGATATGACCCGATTTTCCAACGCCTTGATCGCGCTGGGCGCGCTGACCGTGCTTTCAGCGGCGCCAGGCACCCTCGCGCTAGCCGCGGAAACGCCCCTGCCGCAGGTGTTTCGCGACGCGCCCTTCCAGAAGGGGCAGTGGAAAATGGAGTTCTTGGAAATGAGCGCGAAAGGCGCCCAGCATGCAGGCGGCATGCCCGGCGCAATGTCAGTCTGCATGGACGACGTCCGGGACATGGGCAGGAATCAGGCCGGCCCGAGAGGCCGGGAAAGACCCGACTGCAAAGTGCAGATTCTCAAGGACACCGCTACCGAGGCAGTCATGGAGACCACCTGCCCGGACAGCACGACGCGCGCCACGATCACACGGGAGGGCGACAAGTCGTTCCTCATGCAGGCGGCGGGAACCCGTCGCGGCGAAAGCTACTCGATGAAAGCACGCTACACGTTCGAGAGCGCGCAGTGCACCCAGTCGGGCCCCGGCATGGGCATGGGCGCAGCAGTCCCGGGTGCCGGCATGCGCTCGAACAAGAACAGCCCGGAATGTCAGAAAGCACAGGCGCAGCTCGGCAGCATGAATCCGGGCACGATGTGCGCCAACGCGGGCGCGAACCGCGCCATGTGCGAGCAGAACATTCAGCGCATGCGGTCCCAGCTGGAGGCGGTATGCAACTAGCGGCCGGCGGAGGTTTTAGTGACCGCGTGCGGGAACTTCCTGCCGCCGCGCACCCACCAAGGTGGCGTAACGGCGCGGCGGCGTGGTGCTACCATGCGCGCCGCAATCCGTTCCCCGGCATCAACCCTTAAGGATTTTCCGTATGAAGCGGATATTTCTGTTCCTCGTTACCAACATCGCCGTGCTGCTGGTCCTGACTATCATCATGCAGGTGTTCGGGATCGGTCAGTTCCTCACGCAAGAGGGCATAGATTTCCGGGCCCTGCTCGTCTTCTCGGCGGTCATCGGCTTCGCGGGATCGATCATCTCGCTGCTGATCTCGAAGCAGGCGGCGAAGTGGTCCACCGGCGCCCACGTCATCGGCACGCCGCAGAACGAGTCCGAGCGTTGGCTTCTGACCACGGTGAAGCGCCTCGCCGACCGGGCGCAGATCGGGATGCCCGAAGTGGCGATCTACGAGGGTGCGCCGAATGCCTTCGCGACCGGGGCGTTCAAGAACTCGGCGCTCGTGGCGGTCTCGACGGGGCTCCTCGGCTCGATGAATCAGGAAGAGGTCGAGGCGGTGCTCGGCCACGAGATCGCGCACGTCGCGAACGGCGACATGGTGACGCTCACGCTCATCCAGGGCGTCGTGAACACGTTCGTGATCTTCCTGTCGCGCGTGGCGGGTTTCTTCGTGGATCGGGTGATCTTCAAGACCGAGCGCGGCGTCGGACCCGGCTTCTTCATCACGTCCATCGTCTGCCAGATCGCGCTCGGCGTCCTCGCCTCGATGATCGTCGCCTGGTTCTCGCGGCGGCGGGAGTTTCGTGCCGATGCGGGTTCCGCACAGTATCTCGGCTCGAGCCGGCCGATGGTGAACGCGCTCGCACGACTGGGCGGCATCGAGCCCGGCGCGCTCCCGGAGGCGATTCGCACGATGGGCATCAATGACCGGCCGGGCTGGATGGCGCTCTTCTCCACCCACCCGCCGATCGAGCAGCGCATCGCCGCCCTGCAGGCGAGCGGGCGCTAGGAGGACGGGGGAGGCTGTCGCATGAGCACGAACACCAATCCGAGCGGATTGATCATCGAGGAGCTCGCGATCGGCGACGGCCCGGAAGCGACGGCCGGCCAGTCCGTCACTGTGCACTATACCGGCTGGCTCACCGACGGAACCAAGTTCGACTCGAGCAAGGATCGCAACGACCCGTTCGAATTCCCGCTGGGCGCGCGTCACGTCATCGCCGGCTGGGACGAGGGCGTGCAGGGCATGAAGGTCGGCGGGCGGCGCAAGCTCACCATACCGCCGTCACTCGGCTACGGCGCGCGCGGTGCCGGCCGCGTCATCCCGCCCAACGCCACCCTCGTCTTCGAAGTGGAGTTGCTCGGCGTCGGCTAGGCGGTCGGGCACGCTCTCCAACCACCCCGCCTGCTTCGCCGGCACCCCTCCTCGGAGAGGAGGGGAAAGGGTAAAACCATCCCCTCCTCTCCGAGGAGGGGTGGTTGCGAAGCAACCGGGGTGGTGTTCCAGAGACTGTGCAGAAGGAGCGGTTCAGGGTTGCCCTTACGCGCCCTTCCTCTCTTGCCACACAAACGTTCCATTGTTGAGATCGTTCACGGCCTGCATGATCTCCGCGCGGGTGTTCATCACGAACGGGCCGTAGCGGGCGATCGCCTCGCGGGTGGGCTGCCCGCTGACCAGGAGGAATCGCGCACCGTCGGTGCCCGCACGCACTTCGACCGAGCCGCCATCGCCGAGGATCGCGAGCCGCGGGGCCTGCATGGCGGTACCGTTCCCGTCCGCGCCGATACCGAACATGCCACCCCCGCGGTAAGCATAGGCGAACGCCGCATGCCCCTGCGGAACGGGCTGAACGAAGCTCGCGCCCGGGGCGAGATGCACGTCGAGGTAGGTCGGCCGCATCGCGATCTCGGTCACCGCACCGCGCACGCCGTCGGTCTCGCCCGCGACCACACGGACCACCGTCCCGTCGTCGCGGCGCGCTTCGGGAATCTGTTCGGCGGTGAACTCCTGATAGTTCGGCCGGCTCATCTTGAGACTGGCGGGCAGGTTGACCCAGAGCTGGAAGCCCTCCAGCCTGCCTTTCACGGGGCGCGGCATCTCCTCGTGCAGGAGGCCGCCGCCGGCACTCATCCACTGCACGCCGCCAGGACCGATCGTTCCCGCATTGCCCATCGTGTCGCGGTGATCGGTCTCGCCGTCGAGCATGTACGTGACCGTCTCGATCCCACGATGCGGATGCATGGGAAATCCCGCCATGTAGTCCGCGGGCTCCTCGGAGCCGAAGTGATCCAGCAGCAGGAACGGATCGATCCAGTCGATCTGTCTCCCGGCAATGAGGCGATTCAGCTTCACGCCGGCGCCTTCCATCGTCGGCTCCGGGTCGATGAGACGGGTGACGGTGCGCCGGGTTGCGCTCATGCCGGGACTCCTCGGGTAATGATGGGGAAGGATCGCCCCGTACCCGTTTCGGGTCAAGCGACGCAGAGGTCGATCGCGCGGGGCGAGATGATCCGGATTGGTTTTTCCCCTCGTTGAAAAGGAGGGGATGACAAGCACCGCCTGACCGGATTTGCCGTTTACCCGCCAACACGCGAGTATCCTCCGCACGTGTCAAATTATATGACCGAAATCTCCCCGCTCGAATCGACCGTCCTTCCTCCCGGGATTCGCGCGCGTCACGTGAGCGGCGTCAATGGCCTCACGATGCACCTGCTCGAAGCCGGCTTCGAAGAGTCGGGACGCCCCTGCGTCCTGTTGCTGCACGGATTCCCGGAACTCGCCTACAGCTGGCGAAAGGTGATGCTGCCGATCGCCGCGTCCGGGTACCACGTCGTTGCACCCGACCAGCGGGGCTACGGTCGGACCACCGGCTGGGATGGGGACTACGACGGAGACGTCGGTTCGTTCCGCTTCTTCAATCTGGTGTGCGACGCCCTCGGTCTGGTCGGCGCGCTCGGCCATCGCTCCGTCGCAGCGGTGGTGGGCCACGACTTCGGCTCGCCGGTTGCAGCGTGGTGCGCGCTGATACGGCCGGACGTGTTCCGCTCGGTGGTCCTGATGAGCGCCCCATTTGCGGGACCGCCAGCGATCGCCAGCGGCGACGGCACTCAGCGGAGCCGGGCAATCGCGCGTCCTCCCGCGCCCGATATCCACGCGGAGCTCGCGGCGCTGCCACGCCCGCGCAAGCACTACCAGTGGTACTACTCGACGCGCGAGGCCAATGCCGACATGCGTGACTGTCCGCAGGGGATCCACGCATTCCTGCGCGCCTACTATCACTACAAGAGCGCGGACTGGGAGCGCAATCGACCCTTCCCGCTCACTTCCTGGACCGCGGAGGAGCTGGCGAAGCTGCCCACGTATTACATCATGGACCGCGCCAAGGGAATGGCCGAAACCGTCGCGGCGGAAATGCCGTCGCCGCCCGAGATTGCCGCGTGCCGCTGGCTCCCGGAGAACGAGCTGCAAGTCTACAGCGCGGAATTCCATCGCACCGGATTCCAGGGTGGTCTGAACTGGTACCGATGCGCCACGGGCGCGGACTTCGCCGCCGAGCTTCAGCTCTTCTCCGGCTGCACGATCGACGTGCCCGCATGCTTCATCGCGGGTCGGAGCGACTGGGGGATCTACCAGAAGCCCGGGGACTTCGACGCCATGCGAACGCGCGCGTGCACGCACATGATCGACTGCCAGCTGGTGGACGGTGCCGGCCACTGGGTGCAGCAGGAGCGGCCCGAAGAGACTTGCGCGCTGCTGATCCGGTTCCTGAATGGACAGTCCAAGGCAGCACGCCTCGTGTAACGCGAATCTCAAGTGCGGACGGCGGCGCGACGGGTTCGGAGCAGGAACAGCCCGAAATTCCACGCGACTGCGACGGCCAGCGCGAGCAGGAGCGCCGGCGCGGCGCTCATTCGTGCCGCGGCCAGATGCAGCACGGCGAGCGCGATGCCAAAGCCGACGAGCCCCTTCAATCCGTTCACGAGCATCGACGCGGTGAACGGCCCGCCGCAGCGCGGCTGCAGGATGAGTATCAGGCACGTGAAGACCACCGGGTATGTCGCGAGAACCCCCGCGGCCGAGTGGCCGAGCGAATTGCCGGCGAACGTCGTGGCAATCACCACGACGGAGACGAGCGAGACGCGCAGCGCCAGGTCGAATCGCGCGCGCGGCACGGGACGCGTCTGCTGCACACCTCCGAACCGCCGCAGCCCGCGGATCGCAAGGATGAAGCTGCCGGCGTAGAGCAGGCACGCCTCGAGAAAGCTCCAGTCCCGCAACTGGAGGAAGACCGCCATTCCGAACCAGGCGAGCGTCGCCAAGGCGAGCGACACGGCCGTCGCAAAACGCTGTGCCGCAAATGCATGCGCCGCGACGAACGCGACGATGGCCGCGGTGCTCGCGACGCTGATCCGCGCACTGTCGGAGATGAATTGCGCGCCGTGATCGATCGCGAGAAACGCGTAGACCGGACCCGTCGACACCGGCAGAGTGGCGATCATGGCGCCGACGAACGGGCCGGCGCGCTCGGTCGCTCGCGATGCAGCGACGACGATCGCCGCCGCCGTGGCGATCTTGAGGAGCAGCAACAGACCGATCATCGCGTCTTCCGGGCG
>JBAVOG010000815.1:0-3021 GCA_049691875.1 Burkholderiales bacterium
AGGCGGCCGCTGCCTTTGAGCGCGAGCGCCGCGCCCACGGTAATGCCGGGACCGGCGCCCACGCCGCCGCCGCCTTCCAGGCCGATGTAGTCCAGCGGGTGCCTGAAGTGCGCGTACTCGCCATTCCAGCCGAGCGGCAGTCGCGTGATGCAGACCTCCGTGCGCCGGGTGGCCGCATCGAGCGCCTGCGCCAGCGCGCGAATCGAGACGACTTCGGACGCGGAGGGCTTGATCTTCGCGTTGGGCCGGGGCTTGTCGGACTTGCGCGGTTTCACGGCCGCGAGCAGCGAGGGCACTGCGGCGTCGGCTTCACACATGAGATAGACGTCCGCGGGCGGCAATCCCTGGTAGTCCATGCTCCAGCCGCGATGAACGTGCGCGTCGGGCGACACGCGGATGATCTTCGCGCCGATGGGCGCGTCGCCCCATGCCTGCTTGAGCGTGCCGGCGAGATCCGTCCAGTCAAGCGCAAGCACTACGTCCGCATCGCGCAGCACACGGGCTGCCGCCGGATTGAGAAACACGCCGGGTGGCGCAGCGTGGAGCGGATGATCGGTCGGAAAGGCGGCCGCCATCTTGAGATCCGTGAGTACCTTGGCATGGAGCTTCTCGGCGAGCGCCAACCTTTGTCGCCAGGCGTCCTCGCTGCGCGACGCGCGGCCGGCGAGAATGACCGGGGTCCTGGACTTGGAGAGCAGGAGCGCGGCCGCGTCGACCAGATGCGAAGCCGGCGTCACCGGGTCGGGGGCGCGATACCGCTCGGCATCCGGAAACGGGGGGAGCGCATCCAGCTCCATTTCCTGCAGCGCGGCATCGAGGTTCACATAGGTCGGCCCGCGCGGCGCAGTGTCCGCGATCTGCACGGCGCGCAACAGCGCCTCGTAGGCGGCGGGAACCGAGGCGGGCTGGTTGTCCCACTTCGTGTAGTCGCGCACGAGGGCGCCCTGATCGGAAACCGTGTGGATCCAGTCGATCCAGGGGCGCCGCCGTGCCGCATCCCAAGGCCCCGTCGCACCCAGCACGAGCATGGGCACGCGGTCGCACCACGCATTGAAGATGGACATGGAGGCGTGCATCAATCCGACGTTCGAATGGAGCACGACACCCATCATCCGGTCGGCGACTTTCGCGTAGCCCTGTGCGATCGAGACCGCACTCTCCTCGTGCAGGCAGAGCAGCATCTGCGGCTGCGTGTTGCCGAGGTGGTTGACGATGCTGTCGTGCAGGCCGCGGTAGCTTGCGCCCGGGTTGAGGGCGAGGTAGGGAATATCGAGCGCGCGAAGCGCTGCGGCGATCGCGTCGCTGCCCCACACGCTGTTGCTGACCGGCGTGGGTTCGGGCCGGTCATGGCGGGGCCGACTTGCGGATTTCTCTCGTTTCATGGCGGGCACTCGCCGGGCGAATCTACGCCGGTCGCCCGGAATGGGCAATCGCCGCGCGCGTCGCGCAAGCCCCTTGCACCGTCAACGCTTGGCGGCGCTTACCCGGGGCGGTACAGTGACGCCCGTCCTTGCCGAGATTGTTCGCCCGGGCCGGGCCGCCATGCAAACCGAGATCAAATGACTCCGTCACGCCTCGAAATCGTCGTCGATTTCGCCGACTGCGACCCTGCGCGGATCGTCTTCTATCCGCGGTATTTCGACTGGTTTGATCGTGCTACCGAGCGGATGTTCCGGGAGCGCGGACTGCCGTGGCCGGAGATGTATCCGCAGTACAAGATGGCCGGCGTCCCGCTCGTCGATGCGTCCGCAAAATTCATGGGCCCCGCGCGCTTCGGCGACTCGATCACGTTCGAGACCTGGGTCGGCGAGTGGCGCAACAAGGTGTTCATCGTCGAGCACCGGGTGCACAACAACGGCCGGCTCATCGTCGAGGGACAGGAAGTACGGGTGTGGGGGCTGCGCGATCCGCACGATCCGGAAGGCATGCGGGCGGGTGTCATTCCACCCGAGATCGTCGCCCGTTTCAAGGATTGAATCCAACAACGGAGGCGTCATGGAGAACGTGTGGAAAACGAGACTGCCGCGCATCGGCGAGCTGGCGCCAGACTTCACGGCGAAGACGACCCATGGCACGCGCTCGCTGGAGGACTACCGGGGCAAGTGGCTGGTGCTGTTCTCGCATCCCGCGGATTTCACTCCGGTGTGCACGACCGAGTTCATCGCCTTCGCACGCAACCACGCGCGATTCCGCGCGCTCAACTGCGAGCTCCTCGGTCTGTCGATCGACAGCAACTACGCGCACATCGCGTGGGTCCGGAACATCAAGGAGAAATTCGGCGTCGACGTCCCGTTTCCGATCATCGAGGATCTCTCGATGCAGGTGGCGCACGACTACGGAATGATCCAGCCCGGGGCGAGCGATACCTCGACCGTGCGCGCGACCTTCTTCATCGACCCCGAGAGCAAGATCCGCGCGCTCGTGTATTACCCGATGACGAACGGCCGCTCCGTCGAGGAGTTTCTCCGCCTGCTCGAAGCGTTGCAGACGAGCGACAAGCACACGGTCGCGACGCCGGAAGGGTGGAAGCCGGGCGAAAAGGTGATCGTGCCGACACCCGCGACGACCACCGACGCGGACGCGCGCGTCAAGGCGGGCTACGAGACGACCGACTGGTACTTCTCGAAGATCGACCTGAAGAGCGCGCCGAAGAAGGCCGTGCCGAAGCGCGCGAAACGCTAGGTGCGCGTCACTTCAGCGCGTTCGCGGTCCAGCCGATCAACCGGTCGATTGTCGCATCTGCGGCCAGCGCGAGCGCGCGCGCGCCCCCCGCGGCGTCGGCGCTCGTGGCCGGCTGATCGGTGCTGAAGCTCGTCTGTGCAAGGAGGCCTCCCTTCTCGACGAGCATCGCGCGCACGCGAACGAGCGCGTGGCTGCGATCGGGTGCGTCGAACACCTGGCTGAACTCGAGCAGCTCGACGCGCAGGGTCACCGCGGTGCGCACGCCGTCGGCCGGGGAGACCACGCCGTTTGGCGTCGTGGTGGCGAGCCGTTGGCGAAGCTGCGCGGTGAAGAGTTCCG
>JBAVOG010000816.1:0-4310 GCA_049691875.1 Burkholderiales bacterium
GGCGCACCCTGCGCCCCGTTTTCCCCGAGCGGTCTTGACTCACGATGCGCCATCCGCGCGGTGGCCATCCCGACGCGACCCGTCTGCCACAACGAGAGGGTCATGGTTCTGTCACGGAACTGTAGCAATGCGTCTGTACATTCCCTCGGCGTCGCACCGGGGTTATGCGTCCAGCGTGGGCCGATTCCGGATCCGCCCAGCGTCCCGGAAGCCGGACGTGCAGGGCCCAAGCAACGATTGCAACCTACAGGAGCACCCAATGAACAAAGCGACACTCGTGGCAGCGGCGACGCTCGCGGCGGCCGCCGTCGGCGCCGCGCATGCGCAGTCCTCGCGCGATTACATCAGCATCGTCGGATCGTCGACGGTCTATCCGTTCGCGACCGTCGTGGCCGAGCAGTTCGGCAAGTCCACCAAGTTCAAGACGCCGAAGATCGAGTCGACCGGCTCGGGCGGCGGCATCAAGCTCTTCTGCCAGGGCGTCGGCGTCCAGCATCCTGACATCACCAATGCGTCGCGCGCCATCAAGACCTCGGAGCTCGAGACGTGCGCGAAGAACGGCGTCAAAGAGGTGGTCGAGATCAAGATCGGCTACGACGGTCTGAGCATCGCGAATGCCAAGACGGCCAAGCCCGCCAGCATGACGCGCAAGGAAGTCTGGTTGGCGCTCGCAAAGGAAGTTCCAGATCCGAGCAACCCCGACAAACTGGTGGCGAACCCCTACAAGACCTGGAACCAGATCAACCCCAGCCTGCCCAACGCGAAGATCGAGGTGCTCGGTCCGCCGCCTACCTCCGGCACGCGCGACGCATTCGTCGAGCTCGTGATGGACGAGGGTTGCGACCAGTTCCCCTCAGTCAAGGCGCTCAAGAAGAGCGACGCCAAGAAGCACAAGGCGGTCTGCCAGACGGTCCGTGAGGATGGCGGCTACGTCGAGGCGGGCGAGAACGACAACCTGATCGTTCAGAAGCTCGTCGCCAACCCCAGCGCGTTCGGCATCTTCGGCTACAGCTTCCTCGACCAGAACCGCGACAAGGTCCAGGGCGTTGCGATCGAGGGCGTGAAACCCGAGTTCGAAGCCATCGCGAGCGGCAAGTACCCCGTCTCCCGGCCGCTGTTCTTCTACGTGAAGAAGGCGCACGTCGGCGTGATCCCGGGCCTGAAGGAATACATCGTCGAGTTCACGGGCACCAAGGCGATCGGCGACGAAGGCTACCTGAGCGAGCGCGGGCTGATTCCGATGCCGGGCGAGGAGCGTAAGCAGGTCACGGCAACTGCGACGGGCCTCACGCCGATGATGGTCAAGTAGCAATCAGCTAGCGCGATGGCGGCCGGTTCACCCGGCCGCCGTCTGTATGTCGCGACAAGAACGAGAACCACTCGAACCCATCCGCGATGCACGCGTCCGGCCTCCTCCTCGTAGTCCTACTCGCATTGAGTTCGGCTGCTTACTACGCCGGGCGCAAGCGGGCATTCACCGTGGCGCAGGGTCGGCTGCGCAATCTTCATTCCCTACCGACGTACTACGGGCTCTACACCGCGATCTGGTGCGGGTTGCCCGCGCTGCTGTTGCTCGCGGTCTGGGTGTCGCTCGAGCACTCGATCATCACCAACGTCATGGTGTCCGGCCTCCCGGACGAACTTCGTAATATCGGGCCCGACCGCCTCAATCTGGTGGTCAACGATATCAAGAACCTCGTGCAGGGCAACATCGTGTCGAGCGATCCGTCCCCTGCGATCCTGGCGGCCGCCGAGCGTTACCGGAGCCTGCTCTCGATCAGCCACGCCGCGATGTTCGTGGTGGCCCTGTGCCTCGCGATCGGTGCCGCCGCTTTCACGCTCACGCGGATCAAGCCGAAGCAGCGGGCGCGCAATGCCGTGGAGACGATCATCCTTGCGCTGCTCATCGCCTGCTCGACGATCGCCATCCTGACGACCGTGGGGATCGTGCTATCGGTATTGTTCGAGTCGATCCGGTTTTTCCGGGCGGTACCGATTACGGAGTTTCTCTTCGGGCTCGACTGGAGCCCGCAGATCGCGCTGCGGGCAGATCAGGCCGGTTCGTCGGGTGCATTCGGCGCCGTGCCGATCTTCGCCGGCACTCTCATGATCACGCTGATTGCCATGGCGGTTGCGGTGCCGGTCGGCCTGATGTCGGCGATCTACCTTTCCGAGTACGCGACGCGGAAGGTGCGCGCGATTGCCAAGCCGCTCCTCGAGGTTCTCGCGGGGATCCCGACAGTGGTCTACGGCTTCTTCGCCGCCCTGATCGTCGCGCCCTTCATCCGCGACAGCGGCGGGCTGTTCGGCCTCAACATTGCATCGGAGAGCGCACTCGCGGCGGGTCTGGTGATGGGAATCATGATCATTCCCTTCGTTTCCTCGCTCTCGGACGACGTGATGAACGCGGTTCCGCAGGCGATGCGCGACGGTGCATACGGCATGGGTGCGACGCATTCCGAGACCATCCGGAAGGTGATCTTCCCGGCGGCGCTGCCGGGAATCGTCGGGGCCGTCCTGCTGGCGGTGTCGCGCGCCATCGGCGAGACCATGATCGTCGTGATGGCGGCGGGGCTCGCGGCGAACCTCACCGCCAATCCGTTCCAGGCGGTCACGACGGTGACGGTGCAGATCGTCACCCTGCTGATCGGCGACCAGGAATTCGACAGCCCGAAAACGCTTGCCGCATTCGCGCTGGGGTTGGTGCTCTTCGTCGTGACACTGGTCCTGAACGTGATTGCGCTCTACATCGTCCGCAGGTACCGGGAGCAGTATGACTAGCATCGCCCAGCCCGCAACCGGGATCGTCCAGCCGCCGCGGCGCACCTACGAGATCGTGATGGCCGGCATGAAGCGGCGTCGAGCGGCCGAGTGGCGCTTTCGACTGTACGGCAAGCTCGCGATCGGATTCGGGCTCGCGGTCCTGGTCGTCCTTTTCACGAGCATCCTCGCCAACGGCTACACGGCGTTCTGGCAGACCCAGATCCGTCTCGACGTGGCGCTGGACGCGGCCGAGATCGACCCGCAGGGTACGCGTTCCCGCGAGGTCCTGGGCAAGGTCGACTATCTCGCGTTGATCAGGGCGGATCTGCGCAAGATGTTCCCCGACGTATCCGGCCGCCGCGACCGCCTCGCGCTCTACGGCCTGGTGAGCAATGGCGCGGCGTTCGACCTGCGCGACAAGGTGCTCGCCGATCCGGATCTTATCGGCAAGACGGTGTCGCTTTGGGTAGCGGCGGACGACGATGTCGACATGCTGATGAAGGGCCATATCGACCGGTCCGGCATGGCGGTGGAGCGCCGGGTGAGCGACGATCAGCTGCGCTGGATCGACAAGCTTGCCGCCGAGGGCCGGCTCGAGCAGCGCTTCAACTTCGACTTCTTCACGCGTGGCGACTCGCGCGATGCGGAGCTTGCCGGAATCTGGGGCGCCGCCGTGGGCTCCTTCTACACGCTGCTCGTCACGCTGGTGCTGTCGTTCCCGCTGGGCGTCGCGGCCGCCGTGTACCTGGAGGAGTTTGCGCCGCGCAACCGCTGGACCGATCTCATCGAGGTCAATATCAATAATCTTGCCGCGGTGCCGGCGATCGTGTTCGGCCTCCTCGGCCTCGCGGTTTTCATCAATTTCTTCGGCCTGCCGCGATCCGCGCCACTGGTGGGAGGCCTGGTGCTCACCCTGATGACCCTGCCGACCATCATCATCGCGAGCCGCGCCGCGCTGAAGTCGGTGCCGCCCTCCATTCGCGAGGGCGCGCTCGGCATCGGCGCCTCGCCAATGCAGTCGATGATGTACCACGTCGTTCCGCTTGCGCTGCCCGGGATGCTCACCGGCACCATCATCGGCATGGCGCAGGCGCTGGGCGAGACCGCGCCGCTCCTCATGATCGGAATGGTCGCGTTCATCGCCGACATTCCACAGGGCATTTTCGACCCGTCCACCGCGCTACCGGTGCAGATCTATCTGTGGGCGGACAGCCCGGAGCGGGCGTTCGTGGAGCGGACGTCCGCGGCGATCATCGTTCTGCTCGCGTTCCTTGCAGTGATGAATGCGATCGCAGTGGTCCTGCGGCGCCGCTTCGAGCGCCGTTGGTAATCAAAGGAATTCGGTAAGCTACCAGGAAGGCATCATGACAGCTACGAGCACAGCCACGGCGGAAGCCACCGCGTTCAACGACACGCACGTCAAGGACGCGGTACACATTCCGCATGCAGCGAAAGTGGCGCGCGAGGACCGCGGAACCGTCGGCGAGGCGCGCGTCATGTCGCCGCGCATGCGGTGCACGGATATCAACGTGTACTACGGCGAGAAG
>JBAVOG010000817.1:0-2506 GCA_049691875.1 Burkholderiales bacterium
ATACGAAGCTGTAGAGTAGCGACACAGCGATTACGCCCCCGGCGACCGTCAAGGCGAACCTCTCTCGAGGAGTGCGTGCGAGCCACATCGTACGCACGGAGTCCATGCCTCAAGCCCCCGCCCCAACGCGAATTACCGCGGTGTTGCCGGCCTTTCCGCTTCCCAGGCGTTCAACCTTCACACGGTATCCGGGGACGATGAGCTGCTTCTCGAGCGCTTCGCGCTCTCCTCGGACCGACAGCGTGACTTCCAGCTCGAGATCGCCGCGTTCGTAGCGCACGCGCTCGACATGGACACCAGCGGCGGCAAGTGGTGGCGCAACGGCCGCGATCAGCGGAACGAAATCCGATGGTGCAGACGCTCCCGATCCGCGCAGCAGCGTCGCAAGGCGGCGCTGCAGTTGCAGCGGCGCATCGACGATCGATTTTGCGTCCGGGAACAGTTCCCGGAACTGCGCCTCCATCCGTGCATTGAGACGACCTTCTTCGGACGAAAGTCGCCACCAGTCGCCTATGGTCAGCACGACGTGCGCGCCAAGGACTACCGTGGCGGCGATCGCGGCGAGCCAGAGCGTGCCAGACATGTCGTGCGCACCCAGGGTCGACGTGAATTCGCCACGCAGCAGGTCGGTCGCGCCCAGCGCGCGCCCGTCGATGCGATCCGGCAACCACTCGCCACCGTTGCGCACCGGAACCTGGAGAGCGCGGATCCACGCCTGAAAGTCCGGCCGCTCGGCGCCGGGCGACGTGAACACCAGGATTTCGTGCGGGTCGTCGCCGCGGCGAAGTCGTTCGTCGCGGACGAGCCGCAAGGCGAGCGGCAAGGCACCAGGGCTATCGGTCAGGTCGAGCGCGGTGATCTCGCCGTTGCCGAACGCCACGAAGCCTCCGGTTCGCGAGCGAACGACCAGCCAAGGATGCGTTTCCTCGGAGGCGACTCGCTGTGCGGCGAGCTCGGTCTCGATCAAAAAGCGCGTGGGCCTGATGTCATGCGCCGCGAGTTCCGCAAGCGCCGCAGAGAGCCACGCCTTGGTGACGACTGCAACCAGGCTTGCCCCACCGGGTACGTGCTCGACGAGGACAGCGTGAACGTCCTCGGGGGCCGTGGCAATCGCGTCCTCGACGGCGTTGGTCAGCAGCTGCGACAGCTTCACCCCGCGTGCGGCCGGCAGCGCCACCCGAACGAACAGCGCTGCGCTGGCCGGAGCCACCGCAATCGTGGTCGTCGCCTTCGGAACCTCGGAGAGCCGCGCAACCCCCCGCACACGCTTGCCGAGCCTGTAGCGCGCATAGCGGAACAAGGCATCCTTCGCGGCCGGCCCAGGCCAACCCTCGGGGAGATGCAGCTGCAGAACCGAGTGGCTGCGACCGGCGGCCATCGTCACCCCAATGTCCTGGTCAGCGACAGAACGGTGGGTCCCACGCGCCAGAGGAGCGCGCGATACCCCGCAGCAACGCGCCCCGACTGAACGGTCCCTTGAACAAGGAAGTAGTCGGTCCGGACGTCGAGGAGCTCGTTCGCGGAATCGATGGCGGGCTCGGGAAGCCGCTTCCCAAAATCTGCCTTCGAGCCGAACGGCTCCCTGTCGCGTGCGGCAACGACCGAGCGGGCATCGCTCGGTGTCAGGCCCTTCACGACCGCGGCGAGAAGCTCCGCACTAGCGGTGTTCACGTTCACCTTGGTCGCGACCGGAAGGGCCGTCACATAGGGTGCGAGGCGCCGGAAGCGATCCTCGTTGAAGCCCCGCACCAGGAGGAGCTCTGTGACGTCCACCATCGGTCGATTGGCTGCCCGATACGGGGGATCGAGCCCGAGGTAATACGAATCCTCAGCACCGGAATCCGCGGCGGTGACGTTGCTGTCGACATCGATC
This sequence comes from Burkholderiales bacterium, assembly GCA_049691875.1. Lineage (GTDB taxonomy): Bacteria > Pseudomonadota > Gammaproteobacteria > Burkholderiales > SG8-39 > JAABRB01. The sequence continues at coordinate 1,874 of JBAVOG010000817.1, forward strand.
CAGTCGACCACGGCGTCTGCGAGGGACTCGGATAGGCCGACGTGCACGAGCAGGCGCCGGAACGCCGCGACGTCGGCCGTCCTCGAACCGTTAGCATCGGCCAGGTTGTTCAAGTTGAACTTCCCCTGCTCGTCGCTGATCGTCGCGTCCACCCGGACGCCATCGATCTCGATGGGCGGCATGCTGCGCGCCCACGCCTCGCCGCGATAGTCCACGCGGGAGTCGTCCTGCAACAGCGTCGCTGCCGCCCACGCCGATGCCGCGTGGACGAGCGCACCGGATTGGCGTGCCGAAGCGATGTTCTCGATCTGGCGAAAGCCCAGCGCCCCGTTCCAGGCGAGAAACGTCGCAACGCTCGCAACGGTCGCCGCCACGGCAATCGCGAGAATGACCGCGAAGCCTCGTGAGCGCGCGCGTGGGCTTGGACTCATTGCCTGACTCCGGCCGGGACCGCGATCACGCGCGTGATGCGCTCTCCAGTGGCGAGCCGGATTGTGATGTCCAGCGCGGCTGGCAGCGAGGGACGCGACCATTCCTGCTGCCATTGCCCCTCGCCGTCACGATAGCGCACGCCAAGCCCCGCCACCCCCGTAAGAATCGCGGTGGCGGTCGGCGCGCTGCGCGGAGCCTGGT
>JBAVOG010000818.1:0-9842 GCA_049691875.1 Burkholderiales bacterium
GGCTGGTTGCGTTCACCCGGAGAAACGCCGGTCGCGCCAGGCGATTGCGGCGCGCAACCCTTCGGCGCGCGCAATCTCCATGAAGCGCCGCTTGTCCGGCGAACCGCGCGACTCGATGCCGTGATCGATGTCGAGCGCGGCGGCGAGCGCCTTTCCCATCCCCATGAATTCGTAGGCGCTGTTGATGGCCCGCTTCGTCTCGCGCACGAGGTCCGGATCGACCACCGCGATGCGGCGCGCCATGGCGAGCGCGGTCTCGACATCCTCACCCTTCGGCACGACGCGATTTATCAGGCCCAGGCGCAGCGCCTCCCGCGCGGAGACGTCGTCCAGCCCGTTGAAGATGATCTCCTTCGCCTGCTTCGGCCCGGTCACCCAGGGCAGAATCATCGTCACGATCCCGGCGCCGAACTTGAGCTCCGGCTCGCCGAAGACGGCATCCTCGGCCGCGATCGTCAGGTCGCACGCGAGCGCGAGCTCGCATGCGCCGGCCAGGCACGGGCCATGCACGGCGGCGATCGTCGGCTTGGAAAGCGACCAGAAGCGCATCGTCGCGCCGAAATCGTCGTCGAGGATCTTGCGCCACGCGGCCGCGCCCGACGGTTGCGCCGCCATCTGCTCCTTGAGATCGAAGCCGGAGGAAAATGCCGTGCCCGCGCCGGTCACCACCATGACCCGCACGGCGGAATCGCCCTCGGCTGCATCGCACGCGCGGTTGATCTCCTCCAGCATCACTCGGTTCATCGCGTTCAGACGCTCCGGCCGGTCGAGCGTCAATTGCGCAACGTGGTCGGCGATCTCGTAGCGGATGGTCGTGTAGGCCATATTCGACGCCGCAGGCTCAGGCGGTCGCACGCTCCATTGCCGCGATGACCCGGTTGCGTCCCTCACGCTTGGCGCGGTAGAGGGCTTCGTCCGCGGCCCTGAGCAGCGCGGGTCCGTCCTGAATGTCCGGGCCCAGGGCCGCGACGCCGACGCTCACCTTTACGTGCAAGGGCCGGCGGTCTTTCGTCTCGCTCCCCGGCGCGAGGGGTGCGGACTCGACGCCGGTTCGCAGCCGCTCGGCGAGCAGGCATCCTTCCTCCAGCGACGTGTGTGGCGCGAGCACCAGGATCTCCTCGCCGCCATAGCGCGTGACGATATCGGACTTGCGGACGGCGTCCAGCATTAGCGCGCCGAGCGTGCTCAGCACGCGATCCCCTACCGCGTGGCCATGCTCGTCGTTGATCTGCTTGAAATGGTCCAGATCCAGGAGGAGGACGCAGAGGGGCAGCCCGTAACGACGCGCCTTGCCCATTTCCTCTGCCAGGCGGCGATCGAGATGCCTCCGGTTGTAGATACCCATGAGGGGATCGGTGATGCTCTGCTCCTCGAGCACGGCCACGCGCCGTACGTCGCGTGCGGTCTGCAGGGACACGATTGTCACGAGCACGACGAAGCAGCCGCCCAGAAGGTAGCCGGCCGGAACGAGCAATTCGGCGAAGGATTCGCGGTCCGCCTGCCCGACCACGAGGTACGCCAAATAGGCCGCGACAAAAACGAAAATCAGGGTCGCGAGCACCTGCCACTGACGCCTGACTGTTCCGCCCGGAAGCTCGGCAACCAGGCGTCCCGCCGTGACGAGCGCGACGACCAGCAGCACAGCCCCGACCGCAACCAGCCCGGTGGCGATCACGTCCAGCACTTTCCGCCTCGCGAGGTGAGCAGACGGACCGAAGGGTGATGCAAACCGGGGCGAAGCGCAACTGTGGCGCGAACATGCGACGCTCGTGCCCGCAAGCGTGGGCCGCGGTCGGGGGAAATCGCGGCGTACGGCGCGCGCCGCACGGATTTCGAACGTGTTCACCCATCCGGCCGAGCGCGATTCCACTGCTCGGCGCTCCCTTTTTGCGAGGTTTTACATCTCGCGCGTTTACCAATACACTCTTAGTCCGTACCCCCGGATCGACCGGATTTTCCGGGCCGGACGATCCCGGATTGCTAGTGGGATCGAAACGGGGGAGGGAACCCAGGAGCCGCATCCCCGGGAACGCACGCGGGATGCAACCAAAGGATGGAGGAGGATATGGACAAATCTCGTTCGTTTATCCGTGCGTGGCTGACGGCGGGTGCGCTTGCGCTCTTCGCGGTGTCCGCTTCGCTGATGGCGCCTGCGGCGAAAGCCGCAGATCCGATCAAGATCGGGTTCAGCATGGCCCTGACAGGCGGCCTGGCCGGCGCCGGCAAGGGCGCGCTGATCGCGATGGAGATCTGGAAGGACGACATCAACAAGAAAGGCGGCCTGCTCGGCCGGCCGGTCGAGCTCGTCTACTACGACGACGCGACCCAGCCCGCCAAGGTGCCCGGCATCTACACCAAGCTGCTCGAAGTTGACAAGGTCGATCTGGTGGTGTCTGCCTACGGCACCAACCTGATCGCACCGGCGATGCCGATCGTGATGCGCAAGAAGCTCGTGTTTCCGGCACTTTTCGGACTGGCGGTGAACGACGAGTTCAACTACGACCGTTACTTCCAGATCATGCCTTCGGGCCCAGATCCGAAGCTCGACTGGACGAAGGGTTTCTTCGAGATCGCGATGGCGCAGAATCCGAAGCCCAAGACCATCGCAATCGTCGCGGCCGACGCCGAATTCGCGCTCAACGCGGCGGCGGGCGCGCGCAAGAACGCGCTGCGTGCGAATCTCACGATCGTCTACGACAAGACCTACCCGCCGTCGACGACCGACTACACGCCGATCGTCCGCGCCATCCAGGCGACCAATCCGGACCTCGTGTTCGTTGCGTCCTACCCGCCCGACTCGGTCGGCATGGTCAAGGCGGCCAACGAAGTCGGCCTGAAGGCGAAGATGTTCGGCGGCGGCATGGTCGGCCTGCAGTTCGCGGCCATCCAGAAGAACCTAGGTCCGCTGCTCAACAACATCATCAACTACGACTTCTGGGTGCCCGAGTCGACGCTCGATTTTCCGGGCGTCAAGGAATTCCTCACCAAGTACCAGGAGGCGGCCAAGGGCAAGGGCGTCGATCCCTACGGCCACTATCTGCCACCGTATGCCTACGCCTACCTGGAGGTCCTCGGGCAAGCCGTCGAGGCGACCAAGGGCCTGGATCAGGACAAGATCGCCAAGTACATTCACGACCACACCTTCAAGACGGTGGTCGGCGACGTGAAATTCGGCAAGAACGGCGAATGGGCCAAGACCCGTGTGCTGCAGGTCCAGTTCCGCGACGTCAAGCCCGACAACCTCGAGCAGTTTGCGGGCCCCGGCAAACGCATAGTGCTGTACCCCAAGGAATGGAAATCGGGGAACATCGTCTACCCGTACAAGCAATAGTCTGCGCGTAACGCCTCCGCACGACGGTGATCACAGCAGATTTACTGGCGAACGCCGTCGTCGCGGGGGTGCTGCTCGGCGGCTTCTACGCCGCCGTAGCGCTCGGCCTGGCGATCGTCTTCGGCCAGCTCGATATCGTCAACATCGCGCACCCGGCATTCGTCATCGTAGGCGCCTACACCGCCTACATCTTCAATTCGACGTTCGGACTCGATCCGGTGCTGATCGGGGTGCTGGCCGCACCGATCTTCTTCATCGTTGGCGCGGGAATCTACCGCATCTATTACGCCGCGTTCGAGCGCACTGGGCAGGAGTCGCTCTCCGGGCTGGCATTCTTCTTCGGGATGATGTTCATCATCGAGGTGGTGCTGATCCTCGTCTACGGCGTCGACTACCGGCTGGTCTCGGGCCGCTATACCGGCGGGACATTGAGCATCGGCTTCGTCGACTTTCCATTGCGGATGCTGGTGCCTTTCGTCGTCGCCGCGACGCTCACCGCATGCATCTACATCTATCTGTCGCGCACCTTCATGGGACGCGCGATCCAGGCGGTTGCCCAGGACCGCCTCGCGCTGCAATTGATGGGCGCCGACCCGATCAAGGTCAAGCAGTGGGCGTTCGGACTGGGCATCGCCACCGCGGCGATCGCCGGGTCGCTGCTCATCATCATCGGCCCGGTCGAGCCATCGGTGGGGCGGCTCTACATCGGACGTGCCTTCGCAATCGTGGTGCTCGGCGGCATGGGCAGCATTCCGGGCATGTTCATCGCAGCGCTGATCCTCGGCATCGTGGAGACGCTGGTCAGCACGTTCGCCGGGCCATCGTGGGCACCGGCAGTGGCGTTCGGCCTGCTGCTCGCGACGTTGGCGTTCCGGCCGTCCGGTCTCTTCGGGCGCTGACAGATGAAGATCAGCGTCTTTTGGGTAGTCGTCGTCGCCATATTCATCGGCGGCCTGATTTTCACCCAGGTTGCGAGTAACCAGTATTACTTCACCGCGCTCTACGTGATCCTGCAGGCCACCATCATGGCGGTGGCCTGGAACATTCTCGGCGGATTCACGGGCTACGTGAATTTCGGCAGCGCCGCGTTCTTCGCCATGGGCGCCTACACGGCCATCGCTCTCGACAAGGCGTGGGGCCTGCCTCTGCCCCTGCTGATCCTCGCCGCCGCGGTGGTGTGCGGGCTCATCGGTCTGGGCGTCGGCTATCTCACGCTGCGCCTGAAAGGCGTGTATTTCGCCATCGCCACGCTCGCAATGGCGATCGTGCTCGAGACCCTGGTCAACAACTGGGCATTCGTGGGCGGCGCACGCGGTGCATACATCCTCACACCCGAGAGCCACCTCTGGTTCAACAGCTACATCGAGATGATCTTCATGGTGATGCTGCTCCTGACGCTCGCGGCAGTGGCGATTTCGCGCCGACTCAATTCGTCGCGTCTGGGGCGCGGGCTGGCGGCGATCCGGGACGACGAGGTGGCCGCCGAATGCGCGGGCGTGCCGACGCTGCGGCTCAAACTCATCTCAACCACCCTGATGGGGGCCCTGATGGGCGTGGCAGGCGCCCCGTATCCCTTCTTCGTGACCTTCGTCGACCCGATATCCGCATTCAATCTCTTCATTGCCGTGAACTCCATCGCCATGCCGATGATCGGCGGCACCGGCCATTGGATGGGCCCGGTGATCGGCGCGCTGCTCGTGGGCACGACGCAGGAAATCATCACCGTCAACGTGTCGTCCGAACTGAACGTGCTCCTGGTCGGTATCATGCTGGTGCTGTTTATCACGCTCGCGCCGCAGGGCATCGTCGGGCTGTGGCAGAAGTACTGGGCGAGGCGCAAGTCATGACCGAAGTGGTGCTGCAGGTCGAGAGCCTTTCGAAGCACTTCGGTGGCTTCACCGCGCTGCGTAACGTCGAGCTGCACGTGAGCGCGGGCGAGCGGGTCGGTCTGATCGGGCCAAACGGGTCGGGCAAGACCACCATGATCAACTGCATCTCGGGGGCGCTCTTCAACGACGAAGGGACCATCACCTTCGAGGGCCGTGACATCACCCGCATGGCACCTCACCAGCGCGCCAACCTCGGCATCGCGCGCAGCTTCCAGATTCCCAAGCCGTTTCGCAGCATGACGGTTCTCGAAAACCTGCGCGTGCCGCTCGAATATGCCGCGCGCGCCCGCACGTCCCGCCGGCGCATCATGGACGAAGCCATGGACGTGCTGGAGCTCATCGGTCTCAAGGATCGTGCGAACCACAATTCGGCCGGGCTCACGCAGGTGGACATGCGCAAGCTGGAGCTGGCGCGGGCGCTCGCCGCGAAGCCGCGGCTGCTGGTCTCGGATGAAGCGATGGCGGGTCTCTCCAGCGCCGAGGTCGACGAGATACTCGAAATCCTGCTCGCCCTGAACGGGCGCGGCGTGGCCGTGATCATGATCGAGCACATCATGCGCGCGGTGATGGGCTTCTCCGAGCGCGTGGTGGTACTGGACGCGGGGCAGAAGATCGCGGAGGGCACGCCGAAGGAGATCATCCACAACCCCGACGTGGAGAGGGCCTACCTTGGCGAATAGGCTCGTTGCGAACAATGTGGAGGCCGGGTACGGCTCGGTGCGCGTGCTCCATGGCGTGTCGGTCGTGGTCGAACCGGGCGAGACGGTGGTCCTGCTCGGCTCCAACGGCAACGGCAAGAGCACCCTCATCAAGTGCATCACGGGCATCGTGCGGCCGACGAGCGGCGAGGTCTACTTCGAGCGAGACGGCGAACGCATCGACCTCGTAGGCAAGTCACCTCAGGAAATCGTCGATCTCGGAATCGCCCTCGTCCCGGAAGGCCGGCGACTTTTTCCCAAGCTGACGGTCGAGGAGAACCTGCTGCTGGGCGCGTTCCGGATGGACGCGCGCGCAAAGATCGACAGCAATCTCGCGTTCGTGTTCGAGGCGTTCCCGCCACTCCGCGAACGGCGCAACCAGCTTGCGGGCAACATGAGCGGCGGCGAGCAGCAGATGGTCGCGGTCGCGCGTGCGCTCATGTCCGATCCGAGGATCCTGCTGGTCGACGAGCCCTCGGTGGGCCTCGCGCCCATCTTGGTGAGCCGGATGATCGCCAAGATCAAGGAGCTCAAGGACCAGCGCAATCTCACCGTGCTGATGGCCGAGCAGAACTTCAACCAGGCCATCAAGATCGCCGATCGCGGCTACATCATCGTGCACGGGCAGATCGAGTTCGAGGGCAAGAGCGCCACCGAGCTGCGCGACAACGACATGATCAAGCAGTACTACCTCGGAGTCTAGCTCCAGCTTCGACCTTACGCCGCCCTGCTTCGCGACGGCCGGAGAAGACAATGGCGACGATCCGCCTCACGCTTGCGATCGGCGACTACGATCAGACGCGCGACCTCGTGCATGGCGTCGTCAGGCCGGAGGGGATCGAGATCGTGGGACTCACCCTCCCGATCGAGGAGATCACCTTTCGGTTCCTCAACTTCCGGGAGTGGGACGCGTGCGAGATGTCGTTCGCAAAGTACGTCTCGCTGCGCTCGCAGGGCGACGACTCGATCGTCGGGCTGCCCGTCTTCCCCTCGCGTGTGTTCAGGCTGTCATCGATCTACGTCCCGCGCAATGGCAGGGTGCGAACCCTCGCCGACCTGCGCGGTGCGCGCATCGGGGTTCCCGAGTGGGCGCAGACGGCTGCCATCTACACGCGCGGCTACATCCAGCACGAGCTCGGGATTCCGCTCGCCTCGATCCAGTGGATCCAGGCGGCCGTGAACGAGCCGGGGCGAAGCGAAAAGGTCGCCCTGAAGCTGCCCGAGGGCCTGCGCCTCGAAAGCGCACCGGAATGCTCGCTCAACAGCATGCTCCTCGTCGGCGAGATCGACGCGGCGCTCTCCGCGCGCCCGCCCGCCGCATTTTCCGACGGCCGGATCGTGCGGCTCGTTCCGCAGTATCGCGAGCCGGAGGAAGCGTATTTCCGCAAGACGGGCATCTTTCCGATCATGCACGTCGTCGCGCTGCGCAGGGAGCTGCTCGACGCCTACCCCTGGATCGCCATGAATCTTTTCAAGGCGTTCGAGGAGGCGAAACGCCGCTCGCTCGCGCGGCTCGCCGATATCACCGCGTCGCACGCGCCGCTCCCCTGGATCGGGGACTACGTTGCACGCATGCGCGACCTTTTCGGCGCCGACCCGTTTCCATACGGCGTCGAACCCAATCGTCGTACGCTCGCGGCGTTTCTGCAGTTCGCGCACGAGCAGGGCGTGTGCCACCGGGCTGTGGCGCCCGAGGAGCTCTTTCCAGGATCGGTCCAGGCCGCCCACAAGGTCTAGCAGCGACACGACGCCGCTCCGACAAGCGACGGGAGTAGTATCTTCAGTGCAAGAATCCGCTGCATCCCTAACGAGAATCGACTGCCGCAAGGAGGAGCGTATGCGTAATCGAATTCTGGCATTGCTTTCTGCGATGTTCGCGTTCGCGTGTCTCGGAGTCGGGACGGCGCACGCACAGCAGTTCTACCAGGGGAAGACTCTTCGCATCATCGTGGGTCTGTCCCCGGGCGGCGGCTTCGACACCTACGCCCGCACCATCGGCCGGCACCTCGGAAAACACGTACCCGGCAATCCCACGGTCATCGTGGACAACATGCCCGGGGCCGGCAGCATCATCATGGCCAATTACATGTACAAGGTGGAGAAGCCCGACGGCCTCACGATGGGGCACTTCAACGGCGCGCTCATTCTGGGACAGGTGCTCGGGCAGGCCGGAATCGAGTTCGACGCGCGGAAGTTCGAGTACGTCGGCGCGGCGGTCAACGAGGACGTGACTTGCAGCCTGAGCAAGTCGAGCGGCGTCACGAACGTCGATCAGTGGAAGGCCGCCAAGACGCCGCTGAAGCTGGGCGGCGTCGCTCCCGGTGCGACCCCTGACAATTCGGCGCGGATTCTGCACGCCGCGCTCGGTTTGCCCGTGCAGGTGGTCTCCGGGTACAAGGGCACGTCGCTGATCCGCCTCGCCGTGGAGAGTGGCGAGCTGGCCGGGGCCTGCTGGTCCTGGCAATCGATGCGCGTGACGTGGCGCAAGGCGATCGACGGCGGTGAAGTAACGCCGGTGGTGCAGATCGTTGCCAAACCGTTTCCGGACATCCCCAAGGTGCCCCTCGCGATTGACCTCGCAACGACCGAAGAGGCCAAACAGCTGATCAAATTCGGAGTGCAGAACGCCAGTTTCTATGCGCGACCCTTCATCCTGCCACCCGGCACGCCCAAGGACCGGGTGGAGACCCTGCGCACGGCATTTCAGGCGACCCTGAAGGATCCGGATTTCCTCGCGGAAGCGAAGAAGGCGCGCCTGATCATCGACCCCGTGAGCGGCGAGGAAATGCAGAAGCTGGTTGCCGACGTGTTCACGATGAGTCCGGTGCTGCAAGCCAAGCTCAAAGAAGCGCTCTACTCCAATTAGTCCCAGGAAGCCACGCAGACTCCGCCGGGTTCCGGCGGAGCGGAAGGGAGGCGTTTGCCGATCGCCGAGATCGCCGGGGCATTCGCCTCGGGTTTCTCCGAGGTCCTCGCGCCCCACACGCTGGGACTGATGCTCGTCGGCATCGCCCTCGGGTTCGTGGTGGGCATCCTGCCGGGCTTGGGCGGGCCGACGACGCTCGCCCTGATGCTGCCTTTCATCTTCACGATGCAGCCGGTGGAGGCATTCGCCTTCCTGCTCGGCATGGCGGCGGTGACCGCCACGACCGGCGACATCACGTCGGTTCTCTTCGGCGTCCCGGGTGAGCCGACGACCGCCTCCACGATCGTGGATGGCCATCCGATGGCAAAGAAGGGGGAAGCAGGACGCGCGCTGGGCGCCGCCTTGATGAGCTCGCTCGTGGGCGCGATATTCGGTGCATTCGCGCTGGCGCTCGCCATTCCCATCGTCCGCCCGCTGGTGCTCACGTTCGGCTCGCCGGAGCTTTTCATGCTCGCGGTGCTGGGGATGACTTTCGTCGCATCGCTGAGCGGCGACAATCTCCTGAAGGGGCTGATCGCCGGAGGCATCGGCCTGCTCTTCGCCACTGTCGGCCTCGATCCGATGACCGGAACGCAGCGCTACACCTTCGACCAGCTTGTCCTCTGGGACGGTATCGGTCTCGTGCCGATCACGATCGGATTTTTCGCGATCCCCGAGATCATCGACCTGGCGGTGCAACGGTCGGCGATCGCGCGCGAGTCCGTGCAGAAGCTGGGCGACGTGCTGCAGGGTGTCAAGGACACGTTTCGCCACTTCTGGCTCGTCGTGCGATGCAGCGCGCTCGGCGCGTACGTCGGCATCATCCCCGGCATGGGCGGCGGCGTCTCGCAGTGGCTGGCCTATGCGCATGCCGTGCAGAGCTCGCCCCGGAAGGAGCGCTTCGGCAAGGGCGCCGTAGAGGGCGTGCTGGGGCCGGGTGCGGCGAACAACTCGACCCTGGGCGGCAATCTCATCCCGACCATCGCCTTCGGCGTGCCCGGCGGAGTGATGACCGCGAT
>JBAVOG010000819.1:0-2768 GCA_049691875.1 Burkholderiales bacterium
CCGCATCGCCGCGCCAGTGGGCGTCGCACTCCTCGTGCTGATCGCGTGGCAGGCGCTCGTCACCGCGTACGACGTGCAGTGGTACATCGTGCCGTCGCCGCTGGCAGTACTGCGCGCGCTGATCGAAGACTGGGGGCTGTTCTGGCACTCGCTCCTCGTGACGCTGAAGATCACCCTGAGCGCATTCGCCCTTGCGGTGGTGCTCGGCACGCTGATCGCCTTCCTGTTCGCTCAGAGCCGCTGGCTCGAGCTGGCGCTGTTTCCGTATGCGGTCATCTTGCAGGTGACCCCGATCGTGGCAGTGGCGCCGCTCATCATCATCTGGGTCCGGGACACGCAGCTCGCGCTCGTCATCTGCGCCACGATCGTGGCGATCTTTCCGATGATCTCGAACACGACGCTCGGACTGCGCAGCGTCGATCCAGGTCTGCTGAACCTCATGCGGATGTACAAGGCGGGGCGCTGGGCGGTGCTGTGGCGGCTCCGCGTGCCGAGCGCTGCGCCTTACTTCTTCGCCGCGCTGCGGATCTCGAGCGGGCTTGCCCTGATCGGCGCAGTGGTTGCCGAGTTCGTCGCCGGCACGGGCGCGGCCGGCGCTGGACTCGCGTATCAGATCCTTCAGGCTGGTCTGCAGCTCAATGTGCCGCGCCTGTTCGCCGCGCTCATCGTGCTCACGTTCACGGGCGTCGCTTTGTTTGCGGCGATGGTCTGGCTGTCGAAGGTCGCACTGCGAAACTGGCACGAGAGCGAGCTCATCGCGGAGATGCGGTAAGGTCGCGGATTTCCGCACTCCCAACCACGAGGGAAGTCCATGGTGGCAGTCCGACGAGCCCGATACCTTTCTGCATTCGTTCTCGGTATGGCGTTCGCCGTACCCGGCGCCGCCCAGCCGCTCACGAAACTCGTGTTCACCACCAACTGGTATGCCCAGGCCGAGCACGGCGGTTTTTATCAGGCAGTCGCCGAGGGAATCTACCGCAAGCACGGTCTGGACGTCGAAATCCGCATGGGTGGACCGCAAGTCAACGGGCTGCAGATCCTGGTTGCGCGGCAAGCGGATCTCTTCATGGGGTATGACATCCAGACCGCGCAGGCCGTGGCGCAAGGTCTTCCGGTGGTGACGGTTGCAGCCACGTTTCAGAAGGACCCCGCGGCGATCATTGCGCATCCGGACGTCAAGTCGCTCGCAGATCTGAAGGGACGCCCGATATTCATCAGTCCGGCGAGCCACACCACCTTCTGGCCCTGGCTGAAGGCGCGCTACGGATTCACCGACGCACAATTGCGCCCGTACTCGTTCAGCGTCCAGCCGTTTCTCGTCGACAAGCGCGCCGCCCAGCAGGGTTACATCACGTCCGAGCCGTACTCGATCGAGAAGGCCGGGATCAAACCGTCGGTGTTTCTGCTCGCGGACCTGGGGTACCCGCCGTACGCCGAGACGATCGTCGTGACGCTGGGGACGCTCGCAGCGCGCAAGAGCACCGTCGAGCGATTCATTCGAGCAAGCGCGGAGGGGTGGAAGAGTTATCTTGCCAATCCGGCGCCCGGAAATGCGCTCATCAAGCGGGACAATCCACGCATCGAGGACGCACTGATCACGTACGGTGTCGCGCGCATGCGCGAGTACGGACTCGTCACCGGTGGCGACGCCGCCACGCGCGGAATCATGACCATGACCGACGCGCGCTGGGACAAGACTGCGGAATTCATGCGCTCCGCCGGACTGCTGAAGCCGGACGTCGACATTCGCAGCGCTTATACCCTGGACCTCGTGCAGGGCGTTGTGGTATTGCCCTGAGACTGCCGGAGTTGATTGGGTGTCTCCCCTCCTCTCCGAGGGTGAGCTGGGGGTTCGAGAACGTGCCTGTGCACGTTCGAGCCGGCGAACGCCCGAAGCCTCTGCGCTTCGGGCCGGACGGGGTGGCTGCGCAGCAGCCGGGGTGGTGTTCCAGAGCGCGTGCAGAACACGTGTAGCAGCGCGGAACGAAGCCGCAACCACCCCCCGCCCTGCGGTCGGACCCCTCCTTGAAAAGGAGGGGAACAAGAATGCTCCGATCAGTGCAGGCGTTTACGGTTCGAGGGCAGACTGGCCGGCTGAGGTTGCGTCGCAGTGCTGGGCTTCACGACGCTGCCCTGCTCCGCCCAGGTGCGCTGGAAGAGCTGGTTGACCAGCGCCACCGCTTCGCCGATTTCCGAGTCGCCGAAATGGCGTGACAGAAGGTGCGCCACGTCGTCCACCATGCGCTGGCGCTGCGCTTCCCTGATCGCCTCGGGCGTCGGGCCGACGAACACCACGCCGTATTCATCGGTTCCATCGTCGTGATAGTAGGTGACCTCCACTTCCGCCGCGCGCTCAGTGAACGAATTGAGGCCCTGTAGCGCCTCTTCCACGATCTCGCGGAAATTCCTGCCGACGTCGCCCGTCCAGCAGATCTCCAGCAGCCGGCGCCGTGCGTCGTACGAGACGCCCGGCTCGTCTTCGTAGGCGCTGTGCGCGTCGGCCAGCGATTCCTGGTCGATGTACGCGAGCCAGGGGCGCAGTGCGATCTCGATCTGCGCCAGAGTGGCGCCTGGGCGCATGGGCACGGTGCCGTGAACGTGGACTTCGATACGCATTATGTGTGGCTCCATCGGGGTGCCGAAGGCGGGTGCCGGGAAATGCGGCCGCGCGGGGCGCAGCAGCGCGATTCTACCGCTCCCGTGGGCCCCCGTTCGCGCGACGCGGCATCATTCAGCGTCCGCCGCCTCCGCCTCCTCCGCTACGCGAG
>JBAVOG010000820.1:0-2785 GCA_049691875.1 Burkholderiales bacterium
GGTGTGGCCGGCGCCGGCGCCGGGCTCGGCGCGGGCCTCGCGATGGGCCAGGCCATGGCCCAGTCGCTGGGTCAGACCATGCAGAATTCGGGTGGCGCCCAAGGGGGTGCGCCCGTCGCGGAGAAGAAGGAGTCGGCACAGGACGTGATGCAGCTTCTCGAGAAGCTGCACGACCTCAAGACCAAGGGCGTCCTGAGCGAAGACGAGTTCAATACCAAGAAGGCGGATCTGCTGAAGAAGCTCGGCTGATCGTTCTTCGGGGCACCCGGGGTCGGCGACAGGAATGAGACAGGCGGCCTGCCCATCCTGCGGGGCGCCGGTGGTCTTCCGCGGCGCGACGTCCATCGTCGCGGTCTGCGGCTTCTGCCGCAGCACGCTGCTGCGATCGGGAACGAAGCTCGAGGACATCGGCAAGCAGGCGGAGCTCCTCGCCGATCCGTCGCCGATTCAGCTCGGCACCGAAGGCCAGTATCACGGCGTCCGATTCACGGTCGTCGGCCGCATCCAGTACCGCTACGCCGCCGGCGTCTGGAACGAGTGGCACTGCCTGCTCGACGACGGGCGTGCTGCGTGGCTGTCCGACGCGTCGGGGAACTACCTCTTCACATTCCTGCGTGCCCCCGGGAAGCTTCCGGCGCTCGCGGACTTGGACGTCGGACGTGAACTGACGCTCGACGGCGAAACTTACCAGGTCATGAACGTGGAGCGGGCGCACGTGGTGGCCGGTGCGGGCGAGCTGCCATTCAAGGTGGGGTCGGGCTACGAGGCGGTGTTCGTCGACTTGCACGGCGCGGACGGCCGTTTCGCGACCGTCGACTTCAGCGAGACGCCGCCCCTGCTGTATACGGGCGAGCGGCTGTCGTTCGAGTCGCTCCGGCTCCTGAACCTGCGCGAAGAGCACGGCGTGGCCGCACTCACGGCGCGCGCGGAGGCGTTCAACTGCCCGAGCTGCGGCGCACCGCTCGAGAAGCGTGTCGCCACCACCGAGGCGATCGGGTGCGCGAACTGCCACGCCGTCATCGACGTGACCGATCCCAAGCTCGCCATCCTTTCCCGGGCTCTCGAGCATGCCGCGCGGATCACGCCCGCCATTCCGCTCGGCACGCGCGGCAAGCTCGAGGGCGTCGTGTTCGAGGTGGTCGGCTTCATGCGCCGCGAGATGACAGTCGAGGGCGAAACCTACCGCTGGGAAGAATTCCTGCTCCACAACGTCGAGCGGGGCTATCGCTGGATCGTCCAGTCGCAGGGACACTTCAGCATCGTGAAGACGGCGGCCAACCCGCCGCGCGTCGTGAGCGGCAGTCCGCCGTACGCGCTCTACCTGGGCCGGAGGTTCTGGCATTTCCAGGGGTATGCCGCCAAGGTGGACCACGTGATCGGCGAGTTCTACTGGCGCGTCGCGGTCGGCGACGTCGCACGAGTCGACGACTACGTGGCCCCGCCGCTCATCCTGTCGAGCGAGCGCACGGAGAACGAGCTCACCTGGTCGCTCGGTGAATACGTGGAGCCGGACGTGCTGTGGGGCCAGCTCGGTCTCAGGACCCGACCGCCACGTCGCGTCGGCGTGGCGCCGAATCAACCTTCGCCGCACCAGGGCAAGGTGCTGCGCTACTGGAGCGCCTTTGCGGTTTTCGCGCTGGTCGCACTGGTCCTGCAGACGGCATTCGCGCTCTTCGCGGACACCCGCGTCATCTATTCCGAGCGGTTCCAGTACACGCCCGGGCGCGGCCCGCAAACCGTGACGACGGCGCCCTTCGAGATCCGCGGCACGCGGTCGCAGCCCGTCGCCATCAAATCCGCGACCAACGCGAACAACAGCTGGGTGTACGTCGACATGACCCTGATCGAGAAGAACACGGGGCGGACGTACCGCCTTGGCAGAGAGGTCTCGTACTACTACGGTTCTTCCGGCGGCGATTCGTGGAGCGAGGGCGACAGCACCGATCGCGCACGTATCGCGGATCTGCCGCCCGGCACGTACTACATGGAGATCGAGGCGAGCGGCGCAAACTCCGGGAGACCCGTCGCCGGACACGTCTCCGTCTTCCGCGACCCGCCCGACTGGACCAATCTCGTCATCGTGGTCATGCTGCTCGCGCTCGTTCCGATCGGTGCGTGGTGGCGCTCCGCATCGTTCGAAAAGCGCCGCTGGGCGGAGAGCGACCACGCGCCCTCGGTGGACGACGATGACGACGATTGAGGACTGAGCGATGTATCGGACCTACATCGTGATCGGTGCGCTGCTCGTCGGCCTGTTCGGCTACGGGCAGCGCGAGCACTGGTCGATATTCGGCACCGACGCCACGGAGGTCCCGCGCGGCGTGCGTGCGGGCACCGGCGGCATCACGCGGCACAAGTGACGAAAGTACGGAGCGGAAGTCAACGCAGAACGGAGGAGGCACCCATGCTCGAATTCCTGAAGCCCGCAGCACTGGTCGGTTCGCTCGTGTATTCAATCCTCGGCGTGATCTTCGTCGCCGTGGCGTTCATCTTGATCGACCGGCTCACGCCCTACGACCTGTGGAAGGAGCTGTGCGAGAACCGCAACCAGGCGGTCGCGACTGTCGTCGCCGCCATGTGCATCGCGATTGCGATCATCGTCGCGGCCGCGATACACGGATAGCGTCGCGATCGGAAAGTATGGCAGTGCGCGCGCAGCGAGACCGGTCTAGTAGTTGTGGTTTCCCCTCCTTTTCAGGTCCTTCAGACTTTTCTGGGGGTAAGTCCTGTGAACATCAGACGTTCCGGCCAGCCCTCGTTTCGAGGCGAACCGCCCGAGAGCCGC
>JBAVOG010000821.1:0-3156 GCA_049691875.1 Burkholderiales bacterium
GCCGTGATGCAGGTGATGCTCGCCATCTATGACGCGCAGAGGGAATACGCGACGCGGGATCGAAACGGCGATGGCGTGCTCGAATACGCCGGCAAGTTCAGCAGCGCGCCGGGGAAGAAGGACGGGCTCTACTGGCCGAACAATGCGAACGAGGAAGCGAGCCCGCTCGGGCCTGCCGTCGCCGCGGCGCGCGCTGCGGGCAGCAGCGGCGCCGCAGGCTACTACGGCTACCGTTACAAGATCCTCACTTCACAGGGCAAGAACGCACCCGGCGGCGCGTACGACTACGTCGCACGTGGCCGCATGATCGGTGGGTTTGCCGCCGTGGCCTGGCCAGTCAAGTACGGGGACACCGGCGTGATGACTTTCATGGTGAGCCAAGATGGCGTGGTGTACCAGAAGGATCTGGGCCCCAACACCGCGGCACTCGCGAGCGCGATGACGCGCTTCGATCCCGATTCGACCTGGGAAAAGGTCGATCCCGGAACCTGACACGGCCGAGGTCATGATCCGGCACGAACTCGTCCGCGAGCGTGGCATCCTGATCCTCAAGCCCGCAGGCGCCCTTCAGGCCGAGGATTTCAGCGCGCTCGCCGCCGCCGTCGATCCGTACATCGCGCAGCATGGCGAGCTCAAGGGCCTGATGATCGACGCACCGTCGTTCCCGGGCTGGGAGAATTTCGCCGCGCTGCTGTCGCACCTGCGATTCGTGCGCGATCACCATCGCAAGATCCGGCGCATCGCCGTGGTGTCGGACAGCGCGTTGCTCGCGGTGGCGCCGAAGATCGCGAGCCACTTCGTGAGCGCCCAGGTGCGCAACTTTGGCTCTGCCGAACGCACCGCAGCGCTCGCATGGGTCGAAGCCGACTCGTAGCCCGCGTGGAGCGAGCCTGACCGACCCCTCGCCGGACGTCGGTCGAAGCGCGGGAACTGTATGACGCCAGGTCGATCAGCGTCTCCCGGCGCTATGAGTGAGCTTGCACCTACGGCAGCTGGCTCCGGAATCCAACCAAAGTAGGATTTGCCGCGCCCTCCACAGCGCCTAACGTTTCCGGAAGGCTGCGGCTGCTCGACAGCGGTGTGGCGCGCGCGGCCCGCAGGATTGCTTGCGCGGGGCCGGCGTCCTCGAACTGAACCGAAAGGAAGGTGGAGAAATGGCGTCGAATCCGAAATTCGCAACCGAGCAGTGGGAGATCGCCTGGCGCGACTTCGCGCCCGGCACATGGCAGGGCCGCGTCAACGTGCGCGAGTTCATCCAGCGCAACTACACCCCGTACGAGGGCGACGGCACGTTCCTGCAGGGCGCGACCGAGCGCACGAAGGGCATGTGGAAGGCGTTGCAGCCGCTGCTCGCCAAGGAGCGCGAGAAGGGTATCCTCGACGTGTCGCAGGTACCTTCCGGCATCCTCGCGCACGCCCCCGGCTACATCGACAAGGACCGCGAGCTCATCGTCGGACTGCAGACCGACGCGCCGCTCAAGCGCGCGATCATGCCGTTCGGCGGCTGGCGCGTGGTCGCGGCGAGCCTCGAGTCCTACGGCTACAAGCCGGACCCGGCCCTCGCCGAGATCTTCACCAAGTACCGCAAGACGCACAACGACGGCGTGTTCGACGCCTACACGCCCGAGATCCGCAGGGCGCGCTCCTCGGGCATCGTCACGGGGCTGCCGGACGCCTACGGCCGCGGCCGCATCGTCGGCGACTACCGGCGCGTGGCGCTCTACGGCGTGGATTTCCTGCTCGAGGATAAGGCGCGCGAGAAGCGCGAGCTCGACGACCGCCATTCGACCGAGGAGGTCATCCGCCTGCGCGAGGAGCTCTCCGAGCAGATCCGGTCGCTCAAGGAACTCAAGGAAATGGCGTCGCGCTACGGTCACGACATCTCCGGGCCGGCGACGAATGCGCGCGAGGCGGTGCAGTGGACCTACTTCGGCTACCTCGCCGCGATCAAGCAGCAGAACGGCGCGGCGATGTCGGCCGGGCGCCTGTCCACCTTCTGGGACATCTATTTCGAGCGCGACCTGCGCGAGGGCACGCTCACCGAGGCCCAGGCCCAGGAAATCGTGGACGACCTGGTGATCAAGTGGCGCATCGTCCGTTTCGTGCGCGCGCCGGAGTACAACCAGCTCTTCTCCGGCGATCCGGTGTGGATCACCGAGGTGCTCGGCGGCATGGGCGAGGACGGGCGCACGCTGGTCACCAAGAGCGCCTTCCGCATGCTGCAGACCCTCAACAACCTCGGGCCCGCGCCCGAGCCGAACCTTACAGTGTTCTGGTCGCCGCGGCTGCCGGTCGGGTTCAAGAACTTCGCGATCAAGGCCTCGATCGACACGAGCGCGATCCAGTACGAGTCGGACGACCTGATGCGGCCCAAGTGGGGCGACGATTGCGCGATCGCCTGCTGCGTCTCGGCGATGCGCGTCGGCAAGCAGATGCAGTATTTCGGCGCGCGCGTGAATCTCGCCAAGACGCTGCTGTACGCGCTCAACGGCGGTCGCGACGAGGTGAGCGGCGAGCAGGTGGGGCCGAAGCTCGCGCCGATCACGTCCGACGTGCTGGACTACGACGAGGTCATGGGCCGGCTCGACCCGATGCTGGACTGGCTCGCGAAGACCTATATCAACGCGCTGAACGTCATCCACTACATGCACGACAAGTACTGCTACGAGGCGGTCGAGATGGCGCTGCACGACCGCGACATCCTGCGCACGATGGCCTGCGGCATCGCGGGCCTGTCGCACGCGGCCGACAGCCTTTCGGCGATCAAGTACGCGAAGGTGCGGCCGGTGCGCGACGAACGCGGGCTGATGGTCGACTTCAAGGTCGAAGGGGAATATCCGTGCTACGGCAACAACGACGACCAGGCCGACGAGATCGTGAAGATGCTGGTGTCGATGACGATGGACAAGATCCGCAAGTACCCGACTTACCGCAACGCGCTGCATACGCAGTCGGTGCTGACGATCACTTCCAACGTCGTCTACGGCAGGATGACCGGCACCACGCCCGACGGCCGCAAGAAGGGTGAGCCGTTCGCGCCCGGCGCGAATCCGTCCAACGGCCGCGATAGTCACGGCGCGCTCGCGGCGCTGATGTCGGTCGCCAAGATCCCCTACGACGACGCCGAGGATGGCATCTCGCTCACCCTGTCGGTGG
>JBAVOG010000822.1:0-1879 GCA_049691875.1 Burkholderiales bacterium
TCACAGGGGCGTTAAGTTCAAACGTTTTGCTTCTCTTTCTATCCTGAAAACACTGAGTGATTTACTTAAAACACACCAGCCCTTTCAAGGTAGTACTTCTATTTTTTTCTACGCGCAATAATTTTAGCCGTAGAGACATGGGGTGTATTTTTGCAGCTGATCCTTTTGGGTTGTGGTTTTTTGAGGCCTCGCGGATGCTTTCTAAAGGTGGTTAACCTCACATTTGCCGCCAGCTCCTTGAGCAGCTTCACCAATTGGGCTGGGGTCATCTGCTGGAACACACCCCAGTGGTCATATTCGATTGCGATCATCATTCCCCGATATGTGGCCGATATTTCATCGGCCACATAATAACCGGAAACCTGATTCTTAATGACATCGGCTCCATGGACACTGGCAAGCGCGGATTTTATGACGCACAAGATGATATACACCACAAGGGCGACACAAAAACCAAATAGAGCCGCTCGGGGGTAGCCCAGGGTATTTATTTCTGAATTCAAATGCTGCGCCAGATGTTGAAAAGCGGTCTCGATCGTCCAGCGGCCTCGATACAAATCAGCAATTTTCTTGGCGTTTGCCGAACGCTTGGATAGACTTGAGATGACGAAAATATCCGTGTCACCATCACGAGTTTTTTTCTTTAGTTTGATGCGGATGCGCCTGAATGTATATTCCCGGCCGGAATCATTTCGCACCAAGATGGGCTGCTCATATACCGTGCCGGTTTCTATCTTACCGATATATTTTTCTTTTCCAAGCGATTGCCAGGGATAATTCTTGTGCTCGCGGATTACAAAATCCGCGCCGCGCGAGGCGATGGTGCAGGTGAATTCAACGGTGCAGAAATTGCGATCGGCAATCCAGGCATCACCTGGTTCTATGCTCGCCATTACCGTTTTTAACAATGAGCGCTCCTGGGCATGGCCATCTTCACATGGGAAAACGTCAATGGGCATGCCCATCACCGGGTCATAGACCACAAGGGATTTGCCCGGCAGCGGCCCTGCCGCCAGTGAGCGCAACTCTTCAATGCGGCGCTGAGTTTTCTCGATGCAATTGCCGTCAAGCAGCTTGATGCGTTTGCCTGGCAGCGGGCTTGGCAGCTTGCCGCCGAGCTTCTTGACAAGCGGCTCTGCCTGACCGACGGCATAACGGACCAATTGTGCCGATGTGTGGGTCTCAATGCCGTTTAGTTTGTTGTAAACCGATGTGATGGAAACACCGATCTCCTCTTCTGTGGCCTGATATGCGGCATGAACCGAGCGGTAGCTGCCTAAGACCACCTTGCTCATGATGTCAAAGAGCGAGGAGAATAAAAGGTCCTTTGTGTACTGAGCCTCTGCGGTAGAATCGAACCACTGGTTCAGTTGGTCCGGATTCAGTACGCGTTCCATTATGCCGCGGGCCATGACAGAAATCGGGCTTTTTTGGACAAACGAATCAAAAACAGAACTCAACATAATGTCACCTCCAGATACAGTTTTTTCCATCGTACTGTATCCTATGGAGGGTGGTTTGTCCAGAATTATTAATGAGTTGGACTCATTAAAATATCAAACAGGTAGTACTACCTTGAAAGTACTGGTGCGGGCGACTCAGGGCAAGGTCGTGAAGCGGGTGGCCTCCGCAGGGCGAAATCCCGGTCGAACATGTGACGATGTGAATGGGCAAAGACTTATAGACATAGCGAGGATGCTGATCGCCGACGAAAAGGTCTTGCCTGCGATGGAAAGGACATGAGCATGACAACATGTATCCCGCTACTCACGAAGCCTGACGGTGGATCACCGTGAGCAAACATGAAAAAAGCAGTATTTAAATGAAAGAGAGGTAAAAATGGCAACAATAATTATTCACTGGAAGGATAAGAACGTTC
>JBAVOG010000823.1:0-6207 GCA_049691875.1 Burkholderiales bacterium
CCGGCGGCATCACGAAGATCGCAATGGACTCCGGCTTGCAGATCGAGCCCCTCGGCGTGATCCTCCTCTACTACCTGAAGCTGAAGCTGCGCCTGCGCGCTGCGGGCATCGACGCCGACTTTCACGCCTACGACTGGCGGCAGAGTCTCGATTCGCTGGGCGCCGAGCTCGGCCGGCGGATCCGTACCGAGCCGGACTTGAACGGCGTGAGCCTCGTCTGCCACAGCATGGGCGGTCTGGTCGCACGCGCCGCGGTGACTGCACTCGGCGCCGATCATGGCAAGAAAGTCGCACAGGTGATCATGCTCGGCACGCCGAACTTCGGCTCGTTCGCCGCGGTGCAGAGCATGCGAGGAGTCGGCGATACCGTGAAGAAGCTCGCCTTCATCGACTTGCGGCACGACGCGGAGGAGCTCGTGACTCGGGTGCTCGCACCCATGCCGGGGTTCTGCCAGCTGCTGCCCTCGCCCGAGCGCTACACCGCGATCGATCTGTTCGATCCCAGGCAATGGCCGGCGTCGGGACCTCAGCCCGTGCCGGCCGTGCTCCGCCAGGTGCCCAGGGTCCTGGGCAAGCTCGCGCCGGCGGACGATCGCTTCTTCCTGATCGCGGGCGTGAACCGGGAGACCATCACCGGCTTGCGCAAGGACGACCAGAGCGGCGAATTCGTCTACGAGCTCTCGATGGCCGGCGACGGCACCGTTCCACTCGCATTCGCGGAAATACCCGGGACGAAGGCGACCTACTACATCGAGGAAACCCATGGCAGCCTGCCGAACAACCGGTTGGTGGCGCGCGCGGTCGCGGACCTCCTCGGCACCGGGAGCACGAGCCTGCTCCCGCAGAAGCGCACGGCCGCCCGAGGCGACATCACCCGCACGATCACCGACTCGGCTCTGGCGACGCGATCGCCTTATCCGGGACGACGCTCGCGCCGACTGAGCAGCCGCGAATTGCGCGAAGTCCTTTCGGAGTTCGTATCCGCCGATGCGAAGGACTCGGACACGCCGATGCCGGCGACCGCCGGGGTCTCAGGAGTGGCCGGCACCGCCGGTGGCGAATTAGAGTATCACTTCGACAGCATCGTGGTCGGCAGGCGGCGGTCCCATCGACTCGATATTCGCATCGCCCTCGGCGACATCTGCGAGGTCGACACCAAGGCGCTGGTGGTCGGAATCTATCGCGAGGTCTCACCATCCGGCGCGGCACGGGCGCTCGACAACCGGCTCGACGGCGCGATCACCGAGCTCACCCAGCGGCGCATGTTCTCCGGTAACGTCGGCGAGGTGTTCATGATGCCGGTGGGACAGCGAAACCTGCGCGCCGAAATGGTGGCGTTCGTCGGATTGGGCACGTTCGACACGTTCACCGACGAGATCCTGCGCATCGCGGCGGAGAACGCGATCCGGACGCTGGTGCTGGGCGGCATCCAGGAAGTCGCTACCGTACTCGTCGGCGGGGCCTCGGGGACCGGCGTGCGCGCCAGCCTGGAGAACCTGCTCGCGGGTTTCGTGAAAGGACTCAAGGACGCGGACGCCACGAACAAGTTCCGCTCCGTCACGCTGTGCGAAGCCGCGCCGGAGCGATTCGAGGAAATCAAGCGCGAGCTCTTCCGCCTGTCGAGCACGGCGCTGTTCGAGAATCTCGAGGTCACCTTCGACGAGACCCGGCTGCCGCCCGCGGCTGCCGCGCCCTCAGTGGATCGAGCCGCAGCGTGGGCACCCGATCCGGTGTACTTGCTGGTTCGACAGGAGAGCCAGTCGTCGACCGAACGCCTCTTCCGCACCTCGGTACTCGGTGCAGGGAGCAAGGCGACCGTCGTCAGCGGCGTGCGGGAGGTGAAGAAGAAAGCGCTCGACGAAAAGCTCGCCGAGATCGAGTCAGCGTCGTTCACGTTTCAGCGGGCGCCCGGTTTCGGACGCGACCTCGCGTCAATGGTGATCGCGGAGGAAGTGCTCGCGGTGCTTGCCGCCGCGAAGGATCGGCACGTCGTCGTGGTGCACGATGGCGAGTCGTCCCGGATCCCCTGGGAAACCGTCGCGACGCAGGTGGCGCGCGCCGACTGGCTCTTCGCAAAAGAAGCCGGCGTCAGCCGGCGTTACGTGGCCGACCATCTTTCCGTAGCGAGGTGGCTCGAGGAGCGGCGCCAGGACGTGGTCCTGAACATGCTGCTCGTGGTCAACCCGACGCAGGACTTGCCGGGCGCGGAGAAGGAAGGCCAGCGGGTGCGCGAGATTCTCGGCGCAGAGCCGGCCGTGCGCATCGACGTGCTGCAAGGCAAAGATGCGACCCGTCCCGCGCTGGAGAAGGCGTTCCGCTCGGGCAAGTACGACGTCGTTCATTACGCCGGACATGCGTTCTTCGATCCACGCGATCCCGGCGCGAGCGGCATTCTCTGCGCAGGGAAGGTGGTCCTGAGCGGCCGCGATCTCGTGGGGCTCGGCAACCTTCCCGCGCTCGTATTCTTCAACGCATGCGAGGCGGGGCGCGTACGGCGTGCGCCGACGCGCGGCACGCCGAGCGCACCCACGATCAGGGAGCGCATCGACACCAGCGTCGGATTCGCCGAGGCGTTTCTGCGTGGCGGCGTCGCAAACTATGTCGGCACGTACTGGCCCGTGGGCGACGATCCCGCCAAGCTCTTCGCCGAACGGTTCTACAAGGGCCTGATGAAGGGCGAGAGCATCAGTACTGCGCTCGTCGCAAGCCGTCGCGCGGTGTGGGAGACCGGATCGGTCGATTGGGCCGACTACATCCACTATGGCAACCACAACTTCGTACTGAAGACCGGCTAGGGTTCTCTTTTCGAGTCGTCCCCGCGCAAACGGGGAGCCAGACCGGGCACACCCGTCAAGACCGAAAGATGCATTGCGGCCATCGGGCCAAACGTCTACGCTGCGGCGATGGCGGACGTGCGCGCAGACCCTGTTGCCGAGGCCGGCGCATCCCGTGATTTCTCCCATGCGCTAGCCGAAGAGCTACGCGCCTTCGCCGTGGAAGCGAACGTCGACGGGTCGGACGCGCTCGCGCGTGCAGAGGAAGCGCGGCTGACCGGGCTCGCGTTCTCGGGCGGCGGAATCCGCAGCGCGACCTTCAATCTCGGCATCATCCAGGCACTCGGTGAATTGCGTGCCTTGCGCGCATTCGATTACCTCTCCACCGTCTCCGGCGGCGGCTACATCGGAAGCTGGCTCACCGCGCTCATCCACCGGGAAAGCCATGGCGACGTTCGCGCGGTCGAGGATCGCGTGGCACCCGTTTCGCCGGACGGCGCACCGCGGCCGGACCATCCGGCGGTGCGTTACCTGCGCGACTACAGCAACTACCTCACGCCGCGGCGCGGCCTGCTGTCGGGCGACACGTGGGCGGGAATCGCGACCTACCTGCGCAATTTCGATCTCAATCTGCTGTGCCTCGTCTTCGGACTTGGCTTCGTGCTGCTCGTCGTGCGCGCGTTCGTGCCGCTCGTCGAGCGCCTGTCGCTGTGGGCCGATTCCTGGATGCTGGCGATATCGTGGGTCGCCATGCTCGTCGCGGCGCTCGGCATCGCCGCCAGCCTGCCAGGCTCGGCGGGCAGACGCACCGGCACGAGTTCGGGAGCGCTCGTCATGGCCATGGCGGTCGCCGTGGCTGCAATGTTCGCGTCGATCACGCTGAGCTGCTACGTCTACTTTTCGCTCCGAGAAGGAAGCGACTTTACATGGATGGATTGGCTCGGGCTGGGCGTGCTGCTCTATTTCCCGCACTGGATTCTCGGCTGGTTCATTTACCGCCGACGGCGAGAGCGAAACCCGGCGGCAGTCGACGGAGCTGGCGCGCGGCGCGCCCGCCAACTCGCGCTCAGCCTCGTCGTCACGGCCATCGCGGGCATGATCGCCGGGGTGCTGCTGTCGTTCTTCGTTGATTTCACCGGCTGGCTGGTGATTTCGGGGGACTCGCTCTGGACCACCGGACCGGGTGATCCCGTCAACCCCATCGGCAAGTGGTGGGCAGTCGGGATGGGCGCGGGCGTAATGCTGTTCTTTGTGTTCTGTGGCACAGCCGTCGTCCATATCGGTCTGATGGGGCGCATGTGGACCGACGCGGACCGCGAGTGGTGGGCGCGCCTCGGCGGATGGTTGACCGCGGCAGCGCTCGGCTGGGCAGCGCTTTGCGCCATCGTCATCTTTGCGCCGGTCTTCTTCCAGTGGGCGCGCGGATGGCTCATCGCGGCGGGCGGCGCATCGTGGATCGGCGCATCAGTGCTTGGCGTTCTGCTCGGTAGCGGGCAGCTCGGCGGTACCGAGGGTGGAAGACTGCGAGCGTGGGTTCTCAAGCTCGCGCCATATGTGTTCATCGCGGGCACATTGATCCTCCTGTCCTACGGAGTTCATGTCGTGCTGCTCGTGCTCGACGGCCGCGGAGTCCCCAACTTCGGCGACGACGTAAGCTGGGAGCTGACCATACTTCCGACCCTCATGGCCGTGAGCGTCGTCTCGCTGCGGACCGTGCTGATCGCAGCTGCCGCGTCGGGGGTCGTCGCGCTGGTGCTCTCGTGGCGCGTCGACGTCAATGTCTTCTCGCTCTATGCTTCCTACCGCGACCGCCTGATCCGGTGCTACCTCGGCGCCTCGCACGCCGCAGCGGGCGAGCGGGAGGCGCACGGTTTCACCGGATTCGATCCCGACGACGATTTCCCTCTCGCCGACATCCGAGCGACGCAGCGACCGCTGCAGATCGTCAATACAGCCATCAATCTCGTGCGAGGCAGCGAGCTCGCGTGGCAGACGCGCAAAGCCGCGTCCTTCACGTTCACACCCCTCGCGTGCGGGTTCGAGCTTCCCCCGCACAGCCCGGGTCAGGCCGGCGGTACCGGTTGCACCGGAGGCTACCGTCCTGCGCGCGAGTACATGCGTGGTGTCACGCTCGGCGCCGCATTCGCAATCTCCGGGGCAGCGGTGAGCCCGAGCATGGGGAGTCACACCACCCCGGGGGTCGGCTTCCTGCTAACCGTGTTCAACGTGCGGCTCGGACGCTGGTGCGGCAACCCCTGTCACGCCAAGACATGGAGGAGCTTCGGTCCCACGCTCGGAGGGCGGTATCTCGTCTCCGAGCTGTTCGGGCTTACCGACCGTAGCTCGCCATATGTCTATCTCTCGGACGGTGGCCATTTCGAGAACCTCGGCATCTACGAGCTCGTGCGGAGACGTTGCAGCACCGTCGTCGCGGTCGATGCCGGATGCGATCCGCGCTACGATTTCACCGATCTCGCGAACGCGATCCGCAAGTGCTACGCCGACTTCGGCGTGGTTGTCGAAGTCGACGTGTCGGCAATCAGACCGGCCGCAGGCTCCCGTTACGTCAAGGCGCACCATGCGGTCGGCGTGATTCGCTATCCCGCGCGCGACGGGCGCCCGGGGTTCATCGGTACGCTCCTGTACATCAAGGCATCACTGGACGGCGGCGGCCCGTCCGACCTCATGAACTACGCGTTCGAGGAAAGCGAGTTCCCGCACCAGTCCACGGCCAACCAGTTCTTCGACGAGCCGCAGTTCGAGAGCTATCGCAAGCTCGGCCATCACATCGGCGGCGCAGTGCTGCGCGATGCCGTCGCGCGCCTGCGCGAAGGAGGCTCCGCGCCCGGGCGGGAGACGCTCGCCGGGCTGATCGCCGACATTGCTCCGGCGCAACCGCGCATTGCCTGACGCCGCCCCTCAGCGCACGTGCGTCGGCGGCTCGTCCGTCTCGGGCTCGGTTCCGGACGCCATCTCGAGCGCGCTTGCCGAAGTGCGGATCATGGGCACGAAGTGGCCGCGCGCCGCATCCTGCGGCTCGGGCGACGTGCGCGTGCGGTAGTACGCAAATATTGCAGCCGGTGCGAGCGAGATCGCGAAGTACACGAAGAGCGTGCGCGGCCCGAAGACCTCCATCGCCGCTCCCGCGAGCGTCGGACCGATCGCCGCGCCCACGCCGTACACGAGCAGGAGACCGCTCGAGCTCGCAAGCGCGTGCTCGCGCGCCAGTCGATCATTGACGAAGGCCACGCTCACCGGGTAGACGGAGAATGCGAGCCCGCCATAGAAGAACATGCCTACCATGAGCGCCGTGACGGACCCGTGCGTGGCGACGAGCGTGGCGAGCGCCACCACCGCCCCTACGGCGCAGATCGCGGCGAGCACGTAGCGCCGGTCGAGGCGATCCGATACCCGGCCAATTGGCCACTGCAAC
>JBAVOG010000824.1:0-1602 GCA_049691875.1 Burkholderiales bacterium
CTGAAACCTACAAGTCGGTTGCCCGCCTGCTCGATGAAAAGCGCTCCGAGCGTGAGTCCTTCATCGACGAGGCACTCGCTCGACTGCGCTCGCTGGTCGCGGAAGCCGGGCTGCGCGCCGAGGTCACGGGTCGGCCCAAGCACATCTACAGCATCTGGAACAAGATGCGCACCAAGGGCTACGCATTCGAACAGGTGTATGACGTGCGCGGCCTGCGCGTCATCGTCGACGATGTGGCGCATTGCTACCAGGTGCTGGCGCTGGTGCACTCGACATGGACGCCGGTGGAGACGGAGTACGACGATTACATCGCTCGGCCGAAGCCGAATGGCTACCAGTCTCTGCATACAGTGGTCGGCGATGACGCCGGGCGCACTCTTGAAGTGCAGATCCGCACGCGACGCATGCACGAGCACGCCGAACTGGGCGTCGCCGCTCACTGGCGCTACAAGGAGGGCGGCAAAGGGCGCGAGGACGACGAACAGCGCGTGGCCTGGCTGCGCCAGCTGCTGGCATGGCGCGCTGAAGTCGATGCGCCGGCGACGAGCGGTCCGCTGCGTGAAGAACGCATCTATGTGTTGACGCCACAGGCGCGCGTCGTCGAGTTGCCGGCCGGCGGCACACCGATCGACTTCGCATATCACATTCATTCGGAGCTCGGGCATCGTTGTCGCGGCGCCCGGGTCGACGGGTCGATCGTGCCGCTCAGCACGCCGCTCGCCACTGGACAGACCGTCGACATCATCTCGGCAAAGACTGGCGGACCCAGCCGCGACTGGCTCAATCCGGAGCTCGGTTATCTGCATAGCGCGCGATCACGTGCCAAGGTGCGCCAGTGGTTCAACGCGCTGGAATTCGCGCAATCGGTCGCAGCCGGCCGCGAAATCATCGAAAAGGAATTGCAGCGCCTCGGCAAGACGGCAATCAAGCTTGACGAGCTGGC
Organism: Burkholderiales bacterium; assembly: GCA_049691875.1. Classification (GTDB taxonomy): domain Bacteria; phylum Pseudomonadota; class Gammaproteobacteria; order Burkholderiales; family SG8-39; genus JAABRB01. The sequence goes on from JBAVOG010000824.1 coordinate 944, forward strand.
CCGTCGGCTCGGCTTCGACAAAGTCGACGAACTGTGTGCGGCGGCGACCAAGGAAGAATTCAGCCTCCGCTCGATCGACAATGTGCTCGCACCGCCGCCGCAGCCGGACGAGACCCCGCCTCATCTGCTGGCCGGAAAGCCGCGCGAAGCGCCGGCCGGAAGCGGCCGGGTGCTTGTAGTCGGTGTCGACTCGCTTCTGACACAACTGGCACGCTGCTGCCGGCCGGCGCCACCTGACGAGATCGGTGGCTTCGTCACGCGTGGACGCGGCGTGTCGATACACCGGTCCAACTGCTCCAACCTGCAAGCGCTGATCCAGCGCCAGCCCGAGCGCGTAGTCGAGGTTGCCTGGGGCCGCGCGGCGGACGCGGTGTATCCCGTTGAGATCCTCGCCATTGCCCAGGATCGTCAGGGACTGCTGCGCGATATCTCCGAAGTGTTTGCTCGCGAGAAACTGAATGTCATCGGTGTCAGCACGCAGAGCCAGCGCGGCGAAGCCCGAATGGGATTCACCGCCGAAGTCAGGGAAGCTGGTGATATTTCGCGCGTATGCGCGCTCTTGCGGGAGGTCTCAGGGGTGATCGCCGTGCGGCGCCGTTGAGCGGTGCACGCACGGATCATTGGAGCGGAGAGGCCTTCTCGGCGGCATCGCCCTGTGC
>JBAVOG010000825.1:0-3145 GCA_049691875.1 Burkholderiales bacterium
GAAGAAATCCGCCCAAGGCCGCACCGGCATCGGCCTCTATCCGGACGGCATGGTCGAGCACGACGACATGGTCGGCGGGTTGCTGAAGCAGCTGGATGATCTGGGTATCGCCGAAAACACCATCGTCGTCTATGGAACCGACAACGGCGCGGAAGAAGTCACCTGGCCGGACGGCTGGACGACTCCTTTCAAGGGCGAAAAAGGCACCACCTGGGAAGGCGGCTTCCGCGTCCCGATGATCGTGCGCGGGCCCGGCGTGATCAAGCCGGGCACCATCATCAACGAAATCTTCTCGCAAGAGGACTGGTTGCCCACGCTGCTGGCCGCGGCGGGCGAACCGGAGATCGTCGAGAAGCTCAAGAAGGGTTACGCGGCCAACGGCAAGACCTGGAAAGTCCACCTCGATGGCTACAACTTCCTGCCCTTCTTCAAGGGCGAGGTGAAGAAAGGCCCGCGCGAAGAGATCTACTACTTCGGACAGGGCGGTGAGCTGAACGCGGTCCGCTGGAACGACTGGAAAGTCAGCTTCGCGACACAGAACGGCAACATTGCCACGGCGCTGCGCGAAATACCCGGTTGGCCGGTGATCGTGAACCTGCGGGCCGATCCGTACGAGCGGGCCCCAAGCGAATCGGGCATGTACATCCGCTGGTACGGGGACAACATCTGGCTTTTCGTGCCGGTGCAGCAGAAGCTCGGCGGCTTTCTTGGCACGCTGGAGCAGTTCCCATTCCAGCAAGGCAGCAGCCTGAACGCCGCGGGCATCAACTACAACTCGATCAAGGCGATGGACGCGATGAAGCGGCTGAAGCAGCTCGAGGCGCTCGGCACGCCCAGCAATTGATGCAGAGAAAGGCAGTCTAGTCATGAAACGAGTCACTTCATGCGCGGTCCTGGTCGGCGGCCTCGCCCTCTCGCTTGCCGCACCGGTCCGGGCCGAATTGAGTGCCGAGGAGCTTGCGAAGCTCGCGCAGAACCCGGTGGGGAACCTGATCAGCCTGCCGTTCCAGAACAACACGAACTTCAACTTCGGGCCTGAGAACGGCACGCAGAACATCCTCAACGTCCAACCGGTGATCCCCATCTCCGTAAACAAGGAGTGGAACGTCATCACGCGCACGATCGTGCCCGTGATCTGGAACCCGTCGCTGGGTCCGACTGACAGTTCTACGAGCGGCATCGGCGACACTGTGTTCACGGCATTCCTATCGCCAGCGAACCCCGGCAAATGGATATGGGGTGCGGGGCCCGTCGTCCAGCTCCCGACCAACACCAACGCGGAGCTCGGCAACAAGAACTGGGGGCTGGGGCCGTCGGCCGTGGTGCTGCACCTCGATAAGGGCGATCCGTGGGTGTACGGCGCGCTGGTCAACAACGTATGGTCGCTATCGAGCAGCAAGCAGGGCGGCTCCTACAACAACGGCCTGATTCAGCCGTTCGTCAACTACAACTTCTCGGGCGGCTTTTACCTCACCAGTGCGCCCATCCTGACCGTCGATTGGAAGGCCGCCAGTGACCAGAAATGGACTGTGCCCCTGGGCGGCGGCGTCGGCAAGATCTTCCACCTCGGCAAGCTGCCGGTGAACACGCAGCTGAGCGCGTACTACAACGTGGTGCATCCGGACAACGGCGCAAACTGGCAGCTGCGGTTACAGGTGCAGCTCATGTTCCCGGAATGATCTCGATTGAACCGCACATCCATCCAGCATGGGAGAGTTCCAATGAAACGAGCACATAGCGTTCCGTCGACCTTCGCCGCGCTTGCCTTGACGGTCAATCTTGCCGGTGCGCTGGGCGTCCTCCTTCCGGCACCCGCAGCGGCCCAATCTCCAGGCGACAACGTCATTTATCTCGATCAGGCGTGGTCGCAGGCAGATCGCGAGACGTACTACCAGCTCTCGCAAGGCTCGACGGCGTTGTCCTACGACATTTTTCTGAATCTGGAAGTCGCGGGTAGCCAGGAGCTCTTTCGGTCTGATGCAAACAGCGAACGCTTTGGCTTGACCATCCAACCCGCGAATCCGCGAACGAACCCGGACGCGTTGCCGGTGGGCCTCAGCAAGACGGTCGTGACACAACCCCGATGGAAGGGCACATACGTCGGCTTGACCTGCTCCGCTTGCCACAATTCGCAGCTCTACTACAAAGGCCAGCGAGTCCGCATCGATGGGGGAGTCAGCGCCTTCGACCTGATGTCGTACATCAAAGCGCTCGATGACGCGATGCAGGCCACACTCGCCGACACGGTGAAATTCGACCGTCTCGCCAAGCGGCTCGGGGCGACAAGTCCCGCCGCGAAAGGCGAGCTACGGAAGCGCGCGGAACGCGATGCCGCCCCGATACACCAATATCGCACCCGCACCCTGATCACTCCGATCGAATGGGGTCCGCACCGGATCGACGCGATCGGCGCGATCGTCAATCGTCTGACCTCGACCGAACCCGGCATTGACCAGAACTGGTCGACTCCGCTTGCACCGACCAAGATTCCCTTTCTCTGGAATGCTTCGCAGAGCTCATGGGTGCAATGGCGCGCTTCGCAGCAGGACCCGATCCGGCGCAACGACGTCGAGGCCATGGGGGTGTTCATGTTCATGGATCTGCGCTCAAAGACACCGGAAGAGGGACTGTTCGAATCCGTCGGCGAGCTGCGCAATCTCGAGCAGATCGAAGGTCTGCTGGGCCGGTTGGCGCCGCCGAAATGGCCCGAGGAGGTGTTCGGCAAGATCGACCGCGACAAGGCACGCGTGGGCGAGGCGCTGTTCGCCAACAATTGCGCGAGCTGTCACAACATGTGGCCGTACACGTGGACCCCGGCCAACAAATACGACAAGCGATGGATCGAAGTGGGTCTGGTGCCTCAGCCGTATGTCGGGACCGACCGCGGGCAGTTCGACGACCTGAGGCCCTATGCAATCACGGCGCAACTCGCCCCCTTCCTGGAGCCGCCGCCGTTCAAGGACAAGCCCATCATTCCGACGGGCCTTCTTTACGTCAATTTGCAGGAAAGAATTCTTGCGACTTCGCTTGCGAAATTGAATCTGACAGAGGCAGAGGCAGTCAAGATTCATGGCTATCGCGAGTTTCCGCTGCCGCGGCCGCCCCACGATGTTTACAAGGCCGCCCCGCGCGACGGGGTGTGGGC
>JBAVOG010000826.1:0-4457 GCA_049691875.1 Burkholderiales bacterium
TGTTAGCACCGCTCCCGCGCGCCGGGCAGCGCGGCGTAACCGACCCGACGGACGGAGCCGCGCAGCGGATTCCCGGTCGGTGGGTGACGGATGGTCGACACACGCGGAGCGGCGAGGGATTCGCCGAGGAATCACTATGTTGCAGCGCGGAATAGGCTTAAACGCCGTGCGGCACGCCCCGATCCGGTGCGCGGGACCCCATGCGGTTCCTGAATCTGCGCCAGACCGGCAGCTACTACAACCCCAGCCGGTGCCAGAGCTCGGTCGACAGGTCCGCCCGGTTCATCGTGTAGAAGTGGAGGCCCGGTGCGCCCTGTGCGAGGAGGCGGCTGCACAACTCCGTGACGACGTCCAGCCCGAGGCTGCGGATCGACGCCGCATCGTCGCCGTATCCTTGCATCCTGAGGCGCAGCCACCGGGGTATTTCGGCGCCGCAGGCGTCCGAGAAGCGCGCGAGCTGACTGAAGTTTCCGATCGGCATGATTCCGGGCACGATCGGCATATCGATACCGAGCGCCTCGCACGCGTCGACGAACCGGAAGTACGCGTCGGCATTGTAGAAATACTGCGTGATCGCGGCGTCGGCCCCGGCCTCGATCTTGCGCTTGAAGTTCCGTATGTCCTCGTCGGCGCTGCGGGCCTGCGGATGGAACTCCGGATAGCATGCCACCTCGACGCGGAACCAGTCGCCCGTTTCGGTGCGAATGAATTCAACGAGCTCGTTGGCGTGACGAAGCTCCCCGACGCTCGCTGCGCCGGACGGCAGGTCGCCCCGCAACGCGACGACATGCCGGATGCCATGCGACTTGTACTGTGCAAGGACCGATCGCAGATCCTCACGCGTGGATCCGACGCACGAAAGGTGCGGTGCGGCGGCGCTGCCGTCCGCCTGGATCTCGAGCACGGTCTCGAGCGTGCGGTCGCGCGTCGAGCCGCCCGCGCCGTAGGTCACCGAAAAGAATTTCGGCCGGAGCAGCGCAAGCTGGCGACGCGCCGCGCGCAGCTTCTCCACGCCGTCCGCCGTCTTGGGCGGAAAGAACTCGAAGCTCAGTGTGCGCGTGTGTCGCTTCTGGCTATCCATCTAGGCAGACTCTCGACGCGTCAGTCATGCGCATTGCCCGGCACTCTCGCCACGATATATCGCGCGTTGAGCGTCGCGTCATCGCGCGACGCTCCAACGCGCAGCTACGGCGCCCCTTAGTATCGGTAACTATCAGACTTGTACGGGCCTTGTTTCGGGACCCCGATGTATTTCGCCTGCTCGTCGCTGAGCTCGGTGAGTACCGCGTTCAGCTTCTTCAGCTGCAACCGCGCGACCTTCTCATCGAGGTGCTTCGGCAACGTGTAGACGCCCACCGGGTACTTGGCCGTGTTGGTATAGAGCTCGATCTGGGCAATGGTCTGATTCGCGAAGGAAGAGCTCATCACGTAGCTCGGATGACCAGTCGCGCAGCCCAGGTTCACCAACCGGCCCTTGGCGAGCAGGATGATGCGCTTGCCGTCCGGGAAGATGATGTGATCGACCTGCGGCTTGATCTCCTCCCACTGGTATTTCTCGAGCGACGCGACGTCGATCTCGTTGTCGAAGTGGCCGATGTTGCACACGATCGCCTGGTCTTTCATCCGTGCCATGTGATCGTGGTTGATCACCCGGAAGTTTCCGGTGGCGGAGACGAAGATGTCGGCCTTGTCCGCCGCGTACTCCATGGTGACGACCCGGTAGCCTTCCATCGCGGCCTGCAGCGCGCAGATCGGATCGATCTCGGTGACCCAGACCTGCGCGGACAGCGCGCGCAGCGCCTGCGCCGAGCCCTTGCCCACGTCTCCGTACCCGCATACCAGCGCGATCTTGCCGGCGATCATCACGTCGGTGGCGCGCTTGATCCCGTCCACCAGCGACTCCCGGCAGCCGTAGAGATTGTCGAACTTGGACTTCGTGACCGAGTCGTTCACGTTGATGGCGGGGAACAGCAGCCGACCTTCCTTCGCCATCTGGTACAGCCGGTGGACGCCGGTGGTCGTCTCCTCGGTGACGCCCTTTATCGCGGCGGCACGCTTCGAGTACCACCCGGGCTGGCTGCCCAGGCGCTTCTTGATCGCCGCGAACAGCGCGCGCTCCTCCTCGCCGGACGGTGCGTCGAGGAGTCTGGAATCCTTCTCGGCCCGCGCGCCGAGGTGCAGGAGCAGCGTGGCGTCGCCGCCGTCGTCCAGGATCATGTTCGAAAGCCCCCCGTCCGGCCACTCGAAGATGCGGTGAGTGAACTCCCAGTACTCCTCGAGCGATTCGCCCTTGTAGGCGAACACCGGCGTGCCGCTGGCCGCGATGGCGGCAGCGGCGTGATCCTGGGTCGAAAAGATGTTGCACGACGCCCAGCGCACTTCCGCGCCCAGTGCCTGCAGCGTCTCGATGAGTACTGCGGTCTGGATCGTCATGTGGAGCGATCCGGTGATGCGTGCGCCCTTCAGGGGCTGCCGCTTGGCGTATTCTTCGCGAATCGCCATCAGGCCCGGCATCTCGGTCTCCGCGATCCGGATCTCTTTGCGGCCCCAGTCGGCCAGCGCGAGATCGGCCACGCGGTAATCGTTCTTTGCTTGCAGCACTGCGCTCATGGAGGACTCCTTCTACGCGCGGGCGCCGTTCGCGTCGGGGACGCGGCCCCGCCGAGCCTGACAGGGGCGGACTTCGCGCCTGCTGCAGCGCCCCTCGGCGGGGTGGTCGAACCAGTATCGTCGGCATGCGGAGGCGCGAAAAACACAAACGCCCGCATCTCGATGAGATGCGGGCGCCGTTAATTCCGCTGAGCCTGGCCGCCCGGATCGGGTCGGTCGCAGCGCCCCTCAGCAGAGTGCGATTATAACTCGGGTCCCGGCGCTGCGCGACCGTCCCGGCAACGGCTACCCCGTCGAGTCCGCTAGACGCGCCGGGCTACCAGCACGGCATTCGAGCCGCCGAACGCGAAGGAATTCGACAAGGCAACCGCGAGATCGGGAATCTCGCGCCCCGTGCAGGGCACGCAGTCGAGATCGCACTCGGGATCCGGATCGGTGAGATTGGCCGTCGGCGGAACGCGCCGCCGGCCAAGCGCGAGCGCCGTGATGGCGAATTCGAGCGCACCGGCTGCGCCGACGAGGTGCCCGTGCATCGACTTGGTCGCGCTGACGGCGAGCTTGCGGGCGTGATCGCCGAAAACTTGCTTGATCGCGTCGATCTCGATCCGGTCACCGGCGTTTGTTGCGGTGGCGTGTGCGTTGATGTATCCGACGGCTTCCGGCGCGATGTTTGCGTCGGCGAGCGCGGCTCGCATGCCGCGCACCTGCCCGTCCGCGTGCGGTTGAGTCAGATTGTGCGCGTCGCTCGAGCTCGCGTAGCCGATGATCTCGGCGATCGGCACGCGGCCCCGCGCCCGCACGGCCGCTTCCGATTCGAGCGTGATCACCGCTGCGCCTTCGCCGAGCACGAACCCGGTGCGATCCTTCGCGAACGGCCGGCTCGAGGCCCCGGGGCCGTCCGCATGCTCTTTGGCAAGCACGCCGAGGACCTCCCACGCGGAAACCGAGCCATCGTTCAGCATCGACTCCGTGCCGCCGGCGAGCGCGCAGTCGACGTAGCCGTCGCGGATCGCGCGAAACGCCTCGCCGATCGCGACGGCCGATGACGCGCAGGCGATCGAGTAAGTGAGCGCGGGGCCCTTGAGCTTGTACCGCAGCGAAATGTGACCCGCCGGCGCGTTCGCCATGATGAGCGGCACCGTCGCCGGTTTCAGTTTGCGGCTCCGCCGCTCGAAGTAGATACGGTAGGAATCCTGCAGCGCTTGCGATCCACCCAGCCCGCAGCCCATGTACACGCCCATGTCTGCTGGTCCGCAGTCGTCGGCGAGCAGGCCGGACCCGGCGAGCGCCCGATCGGCAGCGACCACCGCCATCTGCGAGACGCGATCCATGACGACGAGTTGCAGCTTTGGGATGATCTCGCCCGGATCGAACTCGACTCGCGCGAGCAGCGCATCTCCGCCGAATTCCGCGGTACCGCTGCGCACTTTGCGAATTGCGGACTCGCCTCGGTAGAGGCGTTCGAATACCGCGTCGGGATCGCCCCCATGGGGCGAAACGAGTCCGATGCCGGTGACGAAGACGCGGCGCCGGCGGTCCCCGGCGTCAGCCACCCTTCGCCTTGACGCACTCGTCGACCAGTGCAACCGCCTCCCCGAGCGTGTTGAAGTCCGCGCGCTCGTCGGGGATTTCGATCTCGTAGTGGTCCGAGACGTCGAACATCAGCTCGGCAATGCTGAGCGAATCGAGTCCGAGCTCGGTCAGCGTCGCCTCCGGCTTGATGACTTCGGGCTTGACGCCATACTTGCTGACGAGCGTCTCTTGGATATGGGCGAACGAACTCATCGTCGGGCTTTTCGGCGGTGGTCGAATCGCCGGGGAATATACCATCCGTCCGGTACCCGCTG
>JBAVOG010000827.1:0-9159 GCA_049691875.1 Burkholderiales bacterium
GGCCCGCGCAATGCGACGCGCAGCGCCTGTCCGCCGATCTCTTCGCGTCCGAACGCCGCGAAGAATTCGTCCGCCTTCGCGTATCCGAGCTGTTGCGCAAGCGACTCGAGCTTCGTTCCGGTGACGCCTTCCCTGTGCAGCTCCCGTTCAACGGCCGCCCGGCCGGATGCCACGTTCTGCTCCTGCTCGAGCGCGTTGAACCACTGGCGCACCTTGTTCCGCGCCCGCGGGCTAGCGATGTATCCCAGGTCGGCGTTGAGCCAGTCGCGCGACGGTCCACCGGTCTTGGCACTGACGATCTCGACCCGCTGGCCATTGGCGAGCTTGGTGTTGAGCGGGACCATCGCGCCGTCGAGCCTGGCGCCACGGCACCGGTGCCCGAGATCGGTATGCACTGCATAGGCGAAATCGACGGGGGTTGCGCCGCTCGGCAGATCGATCACCCTGCCCTGCGGGGTCAGGACGTAAATCGTCTGATCCAGTGCGGCGCGCTTCGTCTCGCCGACCCAGTCCGACCCGTCGACCACTTCGTCGCGCCAGGCCAGCATCTGGCGCAGGATTGCAATCTGCTCATCGAACGCGTCGGATTTGCCGGGTCTCGCACGGCCGGGAGCGTGACCCTCCTTGTAGCGCCAGTGTGCGGCGACACCGAGCTCGGCATGGCGATGCATCTCGTGCGTACGGATCTGGACTTCGAGCGGGCGCTCGTCGGGCGCCACAACGGCGGTGTGGAGAGACTGGTAGGAATTGCCTTTCGGGCGCGCGATGTAATCGTCGAATTCGGCCGGCACCGGCTGCCAGAGATCGTGGACGACGCCCAGCGCTGTGTAGCAGTCCTTGACCGAACCCACGAGCACCCGCAACGCACGCACGTCGTAGAGCTGCGTGAAGTCGAGCCCCTTGCCGCGCATCTTGGTGTAAATGCTATAGATGTGCTTCGGTCGACCGGACACTTCGGCCTGCACGCCGACCGCTTCGATCTTCTCCCGGAGCGTGGCGATTGCCGAAGCGATGAACGCTTCCCGCTGCACCCGCCGCTCCTCGAGCATGCCCGCGATGCGCTTGTAGACCTCCGGCTCCAGGAAGCGGAATGCGTAATCCTCCAGCTCCCACTTCAGCTGCCAGACTCCGAGGCGGTTCGCGAGGGGGGCATAGACATCCAGCGTCTCGCGCGCGACCGGACGGCGCACCGTGTCGGACGCCTTCGCGATCGCACGCATGGTCTGGGTGCGGCTCGCGAGCCGGATCAGCACCGATCGGACGTCCTCGACCATCGCGAGAAACATCTTGCGCAGCGCCTCGGCCTGCGGACGCTTGGCGGCGCCCGCCTCCTGGGACGAAATGCCGCGCGTCACCACGCGCAGCCGGTTCAGCTTCCACACGCCGGTAACGAGCGCGGCGACGCGGTCCCCGAAGCGCGTGGCAAGCGTGTCGTGCGCCTCGGGCATGTACTCGGGGGCGGCGAAAAGCAGGCCCGCTGCGCGCGCCTCTCCGTCCAGCCTGAGGGACGCGAGGATTTCGGCGAGCCCCAGTGCATGCGCGAGCGCGGGCTCGCCCGTTCCGAGCACACGGCCGGCATAGCGCTCCACCGCGAACGCGTACGCATCGCGAACCTGCCGGCACTCCTCCGGCTCCAGTCCCGCGAGCGCGGCGTCGAGTATATCGGAGACAGTGTCGTCTTCGGTTGACCTACTGACCGAGACCATGGCGTTTCGGAAGTGAGGCGCCCCTGCAGCGGGCGCAAACGTGCACTACGGGCCGGGAACGATGAATGTGAATGCGACCTTCACTAGACACGGTACCCACTACATACAGCAAGCACCCAGTACCCGCGCTGTTGATCGGGCACCGCTTTGATCGGGCACCGCTGGATGGTCCACATTATGCCATCGTCCGCCGTGCATTCGGGCGTCGGCGATAATTGCGCGGATCCCGCTTCCTGCCTCCCCAAACTCGAGCCTCTGCATGGGCATCCTGAAATCATGGCGCCGTCGGCGACTGCTGCGCCGCTCCTCGATCGACGCGGCGCTCTGGCGCTCGGTCGTCGGGGGACTACCGTTTCTCGACTATCTCGACCAGGTCGAGCTCGCCCGACTGCGCGAGATGGCGCTGATCTTCCTCGACGAGAAGGAGATGCACGGAGCGCACTCGCTCGTCCTCGCGGACGACGTCCGCCTGGCGATTGCGCTGCAAGCTTGTCTACCCGTGCTGAATCTCGGGCTGGACGTCTACGACGGCTGGATCGGGATCGTCGTCCATCCCGGTGAATTCAGGGTGCATCGCGAAGAGATCGACGATGCAGGGGTGGTACACGAGTGGGAGGATGAGCTCGCCGGAGAGTCCTGGCCGGGCGGGCCGGTGGTGCTCTCGTGGGCCGACGTCCGGCGCGGCGAGGCGGGATACAACGTCGTCGTACATGAGTTTGCGCACAAGATCGACATGCTCAACGGCGATGCCGACGGATTTCCGTTTGCGCACCGGGGCATGGATGCGAGAGTCTGGCACTCGGTGCTCGAAGAAAGCTTCGAACGATTCTGTGCGGCCGTCGAACGCGGCGCACGGCACACCCCGGGGCGTGGCGAAGAATTCGCGCCAATGAACGAACAGGGAGAGGAACTCCCATTCGATCCATATGCCGCCGAGCACCCCGCGGAGTTCTTCGCCGTCATGAGCGAGGAATTCTTCACCGACCCGCTCACCTTGCGCGATGCGTTCGCCGATCTCTATCGCCAGCTTGCCCTCTTCTATCGTCAGGATCCCGCCCGGAGATTGGGGGAGAAAGCGGACGAGATAGGGGCGCGACGCGAAGAGTAGCGCCTGCGGCTCAGTCTCTCATCAGGAAATCGCGCACGATGGCGATCTGATCGGGCTTCATCAACGTCGGCGCATGACCGACACCCGCCAGCTCCACGACTTCCGCGCGCGGGCCGCGCACCCTCATTTCCGCAACCGTCGGGCGGTCGAGAAGATCGGATAGCGCCCCCCGGATTACGAGTGTCGGGCACTCGATGTTGTCCCACAGACCCCAGAGATCGATATCGCGATGCGGCAGGTCGACACTGAACGGCACCGCCAGCTTTGGATCGTAGTGCACGACGTATGAGCCATCGGGCTGCTGACGCACGATGTGCTCGGTGAGAAAGCGCCACTCCGCGTCGCTATGCGGGCCGAAAGGCGCGCTCACCGCACGCACGTAGCGTTCTGCGTCTCCGAACGCGGCGAATGCCGGCGCCTGTCCGAGGTAACGGCCGATGCGCTCGAGGGCCTCCGCTCTTACCAGCGGCCCTGCCTCGTTCAGGAGCAACCGGCGGATCGGCGTGCCGGGCTGCGCGGCAAGCGCCATGCCGATCAGCCCTCCCATCGACGTGCCGACCCAGTCGACGTGCTCGACGTCGAGGCGCGCGATGAGCGTCACGAGGTCGCTCACGTACGTGGGCAACGCATATTCGAGGGGATTCTTCAGCCAGTCTGAGTAGCCGCGACCCGGCATGTCCGGGCAGATGACACGGTACTGGTCGGAAAGTGCCATCGCGAGCGAGTCGAAGTCGCGCGCGCAGCGTGTCAGGCCATGCACGCAAATCACGACTCCGCGCACGGGGCGTGGCGCGCCCCATTCCAGATACGAGAGCCGGTGCAGCCCCCCTGGAGTCGCGCACTGCACGCTGCGCCGGAGGTAAGGCTGCTGAACGGTCATTCCGATTCTTTGCCCAGCCAGTGATTCCCGACCAGCTCGGTGACGCGTGCACCAGCGTCCCCGACCGTGCTGAACGCGTAGCCGCCACGCTCCGGCTGCATCATTCTCCGCAGTCGCTCGGCCCGGATATTCGCATCGTTCACCTTCAGACCGTAGATTTCGTATCGGTGACGTTCGACCGCCGTCTCGTCGGGTCCGGCCGCCGAGAACCAAATCCAGCCAGCGGCAAAATCTGCTGCGAGGCGGTCGAGCTCGCCGAGCAGCTTTGCGTCGATCGACTCCCGAGGATCGAGCTCCTCGTAGGCGATATCATCCTCGACGATGCGCCATTGCTCGGCCCACTCCGCCGCGACCCCGTCGCTTGCCGACAACAATACGGCACCCACCTCGGAGCGGACCCGGAAGAAACCGTGCTGCGTTGCCGTCAGCGCGTAGCCGATCCACTCGCCGTCGCTACGCTCGCGGCACGCCACCGCAAGGATGATCGTACCATCCCCACGCGCGAGAATATCGACCTCGAAATCCCCTTGTGCCGACGCCTCGCTCGTGGCCTGCTCCTTGAGCCGCCCGGCCTGTATTTCCGCTGCGCCACGCTCGCCGAGCGCAGGATTTTCCCAGCGCACATCTATCTCCAGCTCGGGAAATTCCTCGGAAGCCTTGACGAAGGGTGGAAACGGCACGCCGCCGCGGCACCGCACTTCGTACTCGAGGCGATCGTCGGTATGCAGCTCGCGGTAAGTGCCCGCATTGTCTTCGTCGAGCAGGTCGTTTACGCGCTCCCGGTAGGCGGACAGCAATGCATCGTCGCCCGTGACCACCACGCGCGCGGAGATTCGCTCGGTCATGCGTGTTTTCGATTCACTATGGACCCGACGATTCGGCTTGGGCACCCGCGGGCTCGGGTTGCCGGGCACTGTTGAGCAGGTCACGCACCAGCTTGATGTGCACCCGAAGCGTGTAGACCTCGTGAGCGAATCCGAGCGGCACGCGCAGGTCGCTCACCTCGGATTCGATCTCGGTGAGCCTCCCCAGCTCGTCGGATGCCGCGTCGCCCCGCGGCCGGTTGCGCACCTCTTCCTCGAGGAACTTGAGCTCGCCGTACCAGCGGTAGACCTTGCGTCGCACCTGCCATGCATAGAGCCCGGGGACGATGCGAAACAGGGGCAGTGCCACCGCGAACAGCGGCACGAGCAACACGATCAGGCGATCGATGAGCGTGGCCGCCCAGAACGGGAGGTAACGCTGGAGAAACGGCGGTCCTGAGCGGTAGAACCGCTCCGCCTGACTCGACAGCGGGAAGTCGACACTCGCGGGCGAGGGAAATTCCCCGGTGCGATGAAACGGACCCGGACCGCCGTGCACCTCGCGCGCGGCCTGAAGGAACAGATAGGCGATGGCGGGATGAAGGCTTTCCCGCGCGACGAGATTCGCCGTCGGCGCAACGAGCGAGACGTCATCGTCGGGCAGATCATGGACGAGATCCAGCGATCCGCGCGGCAACACGAGCTTGTGCAGGTAAGGCAGTCGCGAGACGTAAGCGCTGGCGCGCGAAAAGCTCATGAGCTGAACACCCTTGGCCCGGATCAGGCGGCGAACGATTGGTGCGTCGGGTCCCGCAACGATGAACACGGCGTCCGCTGCGCCCCCGACCAGTGCGTCGGCCGCGCTGACTCCGTCCAGCGCGAGCAGCGTCACGTTCGTGCCTTCCAGACCGCTTGCATCGAGAATGGCTAGTGCGAGCTGGCGCGTCCCGCTGCCCTCCGGGCCGACCGCGATGCGCTTGCCTTTCAGCTCGATGATCCGGTCCAGCGGCTTCGTGCCGCGGTAGAACACCCAGAGCGGCTCGTAGTACAGACTGCCAAGCGTCTCCAGCACCGGTGGATCGAGGGCCTTGGCGACGCCGCCCTGCACGAACGCGATCGAGACATCCGAGGACGGGTCGCGCAGCCGTGCCACATTCTCCACCGCACCGGACGACGTGCGCAGCTCGAGCGTGACGCCGTCTCTGGCGAGGATCGCCTGGTAGCGCAACCCGAAGGCGTGATAAGCCCCACCCTCCCCACCGGTCGACATCACGACGACGCGGGGCGGCGCAGGCTCCACGAATTTGAAAGTGATCCAGAACGCAACGGCGACCGCCAGCACGACGGGCAGCACCACCGTCGCCAGATCCTTGACGGTGTAGTCGCGAAATCGTTTCATCTCTTCCCGCGGCGCAATCGACGATGGATTATACGAGGCTTTGGCGCGCCTCCTCCGTGCGAGCCTCGACGCGCGACGGTATTCAGGGCCATCGCGCCCACCACGTTATTGCGCCGACCACACATCGCGCCAGTAGCGACGCTCCCGCTCGCGCTGGGATTCCACCATGAGACCTTGCGGACCGATCAGGAGCGAAACCGCCCCATCGCGATCGGTGCGCCAGCGCCGGGCACTCGCGTAACGCGCGAAAACGTCCGCCTTCGGATGGCCGAACCGGTTGGCATGGCCGACCGCGAACACTGCGTGCTCGGCGCCCATCGCGCCGACAAAGCGAGGTGTGGACGACGTCCGGCTGCCGTGGTGCGGCACGAGGGCGACACGCGCGTCCAGCGGCTGTCCGCTCGCCATGAGCGCCAGTTCGTCGCGCGCTTCGATGTCGCCCGTCAGCAGGACCGCGCCGAATTCCGTCCGGACGCGAAGCACGCAGCTCCGCGTGTTCGGCCTGGCGCGCGCATCATCGTATCGATCCGCGGGAGGATGCAGGACCGCGAACTCGACTCCGTCCCAGGTCCAGTGCTGTCCTGCGTAACAAGGCAATCGGTAGGGCACAAGTTCGCGAACCGGATGCGCGCCATGCACCGATGTCAGGAGCAGGCGAGTCGGGATGGTGCGTGCGACAGTCGCGGCGCCGCCCGAGTGATCGGAATCGTCGTGGGTGACGACGAGCGCATCCAGCGCAACGATTCCTTCGCCGCGCAGGAACGGGACGACCACACGCTCTCCCGCATCCCCCTGCGAGCCATATGCCGGCCCGGAATCGTAGAGCAAGGTATGTCGTGCGGTACGCACCACGGTCGCGAGACCCTGCCCAACATCCAGGAAAGTGACTTGCGCCGACCCCGCCATGAGCGGCGCGGGCGTGACGACGAACAGCGGAAGGAGCAGCAGCGCCCCGGCGTAGCGCGCCGGCGCACCGCGTGGCAGGAGAATCCACGCAATGCCGACGAGCGCGAGAAGCAATGTCCACCAGACGGGCACATGCTGCTGCCACACGGCCCCCGGCAGTCCCGCAAGCCAGCCGATGAACGTCATGAGCCACTCGAACACCCAGTGCGCGAGCCTCGCAAACGTGTCACCTGGCCAGAACGTGCTCGTGAGCGCAAGCGGCGTGACGACGAAGCTCACCACGGGAATCGCGACCGCGTTCGCAATCGGCGAGATGAGCGACACCTGCTTGAAGAGCAGCAACAACAGCGGCGCAAGGCCGATCGTCACGGCCCACTGCATGCGTGCCCAGACGCGCAGCCAGTCGCCCCGGCCGTGGATTTCGACCCCGGAATAGAAGATGGCGGCGACCGCACCGAACGAAAGCCAGAATCCCGGCGAGTTCACCGCCCATGGGTCGGCGATCAGCACGACGAGCAGCGCCAGGCTCAGCACCTTGGACGCGGACTGCATCCGGTCCAGCCAGAGCGCGGCAGCCGCCACGCCCACCATGTACAGCGTCCGCTGGGCAGGAACTGCGAACCCGGCAAGCAGGCAGTAGATCAGCGCCGCGAAAAGACCTGCAACCGCCGCGGCCTTGCGCGCCGGGAGCCGGAGCGTCAGCGCCGCCGAACGGCGCCACAGCCAGAAGGCGGCGAGCGCGACGAGCCCGGACACCATCGTCACATGCAGGCCGGAGATGCTCATCAGATGATTGACTCCCGTCCGCGTGAAAATCCGCCAGTCGTCCGGAGCGATTGCGCGCTGATCACCGATTGCAAGGGCGATGAGGACCCCGGCATAGCGATGATCGGGCAGGTCGCGGCGGAACTTGTCACGCACGATTTCGCGCAGACGGTCGATTGCGTATCCCGGACGAGGGACGAATGCCGCCAGACGCTCCGGGACGCCCCGCGCCGCAACGTAGCCCGTGGCCCCGATTCCCCGCTCGAGCAGCCACGCCTCGTAGTCGAAGCCGTGTGGATTGATCAGGCCGTGCGGCCGGCGAAGTCGCACCGGGATCTGCCAGCGCTCGCCTGCGCGGACCGGAGTGACGACCTCGAACTCGTCGGCGGGCACACCGACGTACCAGGTGAGCAGCACCCGGCTGGGCAGCTTCGGGCCGCTGTCGCCCGTTCGATCCCCTGCGTGGTCAATGTCGAATTCGAAGCGAACGCCACGCTCGAAGGGTTGCGGAAGGCTCGCGACGACACCCGTGAGCTCGATATCGCGCTCTTCCCACTGGCGATCGAGCCAATCGGACAGCCGCCACTGCGCGAGGCAGGAAGCCCATGCGAATCCGATTGTGAAGGCGGCGAGTCCGCCGAAGGCGAGCATTGGCAAGCCGCGCGGATACCGCATGCGTACCACCAGCCAGGCACCGCCGGACACCACGCCACCCGCAACGACCCAACCGACCGGGGGCAATGCCGGCATCCGCTGGAGCAGCCAGACACCGGCCGCAAACGCCAGGATTCCGCAGCGCATCGGCCATCTCGATACATGGACAGACCAGTAACGCGCGGACTCTGCCAACGGTTGAACGCCCCGTCGCCCGGAACACTGACATGACAGATGGCGCGCGCCCGGTGTAACGTGTCGCAGCCATGCCACGCAAGTATTTCCGCCGCTACCTCCCCAGCCACGAGCAGGTCACGCGGAATCGTTTCATCGCCTGGTTCGGGCGATTCCTCCACCACCCCAATCTCTGGCACCTGAACCGCGCATCGGTCTCGGGAGGCTTCGCGATAGGTCTCTTCTCCGGACTGATTCCGGGTCCTCTGCAGATGCCGACCGCGGCGCTGCTCTCCGTGCTGTTGCGCGTGAACCTGCCCGTCGCGCTGATCACGACGCTCTACACCAATCCGTTCACGATCGTGCCGCTGTACGTCGTCGCCTATTTTCTGGGCAGCGTGCTGACCGGAGGATCGCCCGGCGCGATGACTCGCCCGCCGGACTTCGACTGGTCGGCGCTGGGCGCGTCGATCGGGGCGCTCGCGCAATGGTCGCTATCGCTCGGTCCGCCGCTGGCGATCGGTCTGGTGGCACTGGCGCTTTTGCTCGCGGCACTCGGCTGGGTTCTCGTCCAGGTCGCCTGGCGAGCGTGGGTCGTGTTGCAATGGCGTCGACGCCGACTGCGGCGGCGCGCTGGCTGACGTAGTGCTCAGGCCCGATCAGGGACGAGCACGCCGTCCTGGAGACGCAATACCCGGTCGGCGCGCGCCGCAAGCGTCGGCTCGTGGGTGACGATGACGTAGCTCGTCCGGTAGGCGCGGTTC
>JBAVOG010000828.1:0-4850 GCA_049691875.1 Burkholderiales bacterium
CCACAGGGCCGCCGGCGAATTTCTGCAGCACCGTCTGGAGAAGCTTGCGGTCCATGACGTCCAGACCAGCGCCATCGACGTCGAGCATCGACAGCGCGGCGTCGGCGACATTGCGCGTGATTTCGCCGTCCGCCTTCACTTCCGCGAAATCGCGCACTCGCCGCAGCAGGCGGTTGACGATGCGTGGCGTGCCGCGCGAGCGGCGCGCGATCTCGAGCGAGCCCTCGGCGGAGATCTGGACCTCGAGCACGCCCGAGGAGCGGGTCACGATGCGCTGCACTTCGGCGGGCGAGTAGAACTCGAGCCGCGCGACGATCCCGAAGCGATCGCGCAACGGGTTGGTCAGCATGCCTGCGCGAGTCGTGGCGCCGATCAGCGTGAACGGCGGGAGATCGAGCTTCACCGACCGCGCGGCCGGACCTTCGCCGATCATGATGTCGATCTGATAGTCCTCGAGCGCCGGATAGAGAATCTCCTCCACCACCGGCGAGAGCCGGTGAATCTCGTCGATGAAAAGGACGTCGTTCGGCTCGAGGTTCGTGAGGAGCGCCGCGAGATCGCCGGGGCGCTCGAGCACCGGACCCGAGGTCTGACGCAGGTTCACGCCCATCTCGCGCGCGACGATGTGCGCAAGCGTGGTCTTGCCGAGTCCGGGCGGGCCGAAGAGCAGCACGTGATCGAGCGCTTCTTTCCGGTTTCGCGCGGCCTCGATGAAGATCTCGAGCTGCCCCCGAATGCGCTCTTGCCCGACGTACTCGTCGAGCGAGCGCGGCCGGAGCGCCCGCTCCAATGCCTCCTCCTGCGCGCTCGCGCTCTGGGGAGCGATCAGGCGATCGGTCTCGATGGTCACAAGGCGATTATGCCTCGATGGCGCGGCGCCGGCAGTGGGACCGATGGGACTAAACCCACTGGTTCAGGTGTTTGTGACACGTATCCTATGGCCGAGCGTAGTATCGACGCCCAGTTGGACCCTGGCTTGGCTTCCTAAAAGACGGCATCGAGGAGTTGTCTCGGCTCAACGTTGCACACTCGAAGAGGAGGAGAAGCATGGCGACTCAAACTCACTACATCATTCCTGGCTTGGGGAAACTCTGGGAGGGCCTCGGCAAGTATGCCTGGGCAATCCTGAGGATCGCGTACGGCGCCTGGTACATCCCGCACGGCATGCAGAAGCTGTTCGGTGCATTCAGTGGCAATGCGAAGTTCATTGCAGGGCTCATCGCAAAGGCTTGGGGATGGGAGCAGTCCACGGCTCTGACGTGGGTTTATGTTATCGGCTCCGTGGAGTTCTTCGGCGGAATCCTGCTGGTCATCGGGCTCTTCACTCGCCCGGTCGCGTTGGCGTTCTGCATTTTCATGTACGTGGCAGCATTTCATTTCAATAGCCTCAGTGGGTACTGGTGGACTCGCGGCGGCATGGAGATGCCCCTGATTCTGCTCGCCGTGGCAATCGCGATCCTGTTGCGCGGCGGAGGCGAGTACTCGCTCGATCGCAAGCTGGGTCGCGAGTTCTAGCGAGGCCGGAGCCGCTCGGCCCCCGGTGGTTGCTAGCTTTTTGAAAGCTGCTTGAGAGCTTGCCGGATGCCGTCGGCAACGGTCAGGTTCTCGGGCAGCTGCTTCACGGCACCGAGTGCCTCTTTCTCGCTGTAGCCAAGCGAGACCAGCGCGCGCAAGACGTCGCTCGCGGCCGGCGCCGGGCGCTGGACGGCGGTTCCTGCGAGCGACTCGACGCCGAGCTTGTCCTTGAGCTCGAGGAGCAGCCGCTCGGCGGTCTTCTTACCGATGCCCGGGACCTTCGTCAGGCGCCCGGTGTCCTGGGACATCACCGCGTCCGAGAGCTCGGTGACGCTCATTCCGGACAGCACCGCGAGCGCGGTGCGCGCGCCGACCCCGGCGATCTTGAGCAGCTGCCGGAACAACCGCCGCTCCGCCTCGGTGCCAAACCCGAACAGGAGGTGCGCGTCCTCGCGGATGACGAGGTGCGTGAGCAGCGTCACCCGCTCGCCGATCGCAGGGAGGTTGTAGAAGGTGCTCATCGGCACCTCGACGTCGTAGCCGACGCCGTTCGCATCCACGAGGATCTGCGGCGGGTGCTTTTCCAGCAGCACGCCTTGGATGCGACCGATCATGCGAGGCGACCCCGGCGCACCCGGTAAGCCCTGCCCGGCGGCGCACCGGGCGCGGGCGCATGGGACTCGAGGTGACGGCCCCATCCTTTCCATCCCTGTCCGCCATGCGCATGGCAGATCGCGCAGGCGAGCGCATCGGCCGCGTCGGGGCTGGGATGCCCGGGCAGGCGCAGCAGCCGCTTGACCATCTCCTGCACCTGCTCCTTGCGGGCATGGCCGGTTCCGACGACGGCCTGCTTGATCTGCAGCGCCGTGTATTCGGCGACCGGCAACTTCGCCAGAACGACTGCGGAGATCGCCGCGCCGCGCGCCTGGCCTAGCAGGAGCGTGGATTCCGGATTGACGTTGACGAACACTTTTTCCAGCGCGACTTCGCCGGGCTGGTGCGTCCCGATCACCTCGCCAAGCGATTCCAGGATCACCGCGATCCGTTCCGGCAGCGTGCCGGAATGCGGGATCCTGACGCATCCGCTCGCGACGTAGGCGAGGCGCTGGCCGGTCTTTTCGATGATTCCAAATCCCGTGACCCGCAACCCCGGATCGATGCCGAGGATGCGGATCGTGCCGTCGGGCGCCGGCGCGCTCACTCCTCGATCGCCGCAGTCGTGTAAACGTTCTGCACGTCGTCGAGGGCCTCGAGCGCGTCCAGGAGCCGTTGCATCTTCTGCCCGTCTTCGCCCGCGAGGAGATTCTCGGCCGTCGGACGCATGGTGACCTCCGCCATCTCCGGCTTCAGGCCGGCCGCGTCGAGCGCCGCCTGCACCTTGGGAAAATCGCCCGGCGCGCAGATCAATTCGACCGACCCGTCTTCGTTCGCCACCACGTCCTCGGCGCCCGCGTCGAGCGTCGCGTCCATGACTTGCTCCTCGCTCGTGCCCGGCGCGAACAGGAAGAGCCCGCAATGCTTGAACAGAAAACTCACCGAGCCGTCGGTGCCGAGATTGCCACCGTGCTTCGTGAACGCGTGTCGCACGTCCCCGACCGTGCGCGTCCGGTTGTCCGTGAGGCAGTCCACGATCACCGCGGCGCCGCCGATCCCGTAACCTTCGTAGCGAATCTCCTCGTACGCGACGCCTTCGAGCTCGCCCGTACCGCGCTTGATCGCGCGCTCGATGGTGTCGGCGGGCACGTTGCCCGCCTTCGCCTTGTCGATCGCGAGCCGCAGCCGCGGATTGAAACCCGGATCCCCGCCACCCAGTTTGGCCGCAACGCTCACTTCCTTGATCGCGCGCGTGAACACCTTGCCGCGCTTGGCGTCAGAAGCTGCCTTCTTGTGTTTGATGTTGGCCCATCGGGAATGTCCAGCCATAGGCGTGCGCGCGAATCGATGTCGGTCGTGGTAGATGTCGGTAGGCATATAATTCTACGCCCGCCGACTCCCGCAATCTCGAGCTATCGCCAGAATCCCCGCCGTACCGGAAAGGAACCCCCGATGATTGCGCCACTGCCCCTCGCCAAGGTCGAAGATGCCGAGCTGGTGTTGCTGCCGGCGCTGGCCAACCGCCACGGCCTGATCGCGGGCGCGACGGGCACCGGCAAGACGGTGACCCTTCAGGTGCTCGCCGAGCGGTTTGCGTCGATCGGCGTGCCGGTTTTCATGGCCGACGTGAAGGGCGACCTCTCGGGCATGGCGGCGGCGGGCACGCCGTCCGACAAGATGAAGAAGCGGCTTGCGACGCTGGGGTTCGCCGAACCCGAATGGCGCGCCTGCCCGGTCGCATTCTGGGACGTCTTCGGCGAGCAGGGTCACCCGGTCCGCGCGACGGTCTCGGACATGGGCCCGCTGCTGCTCGCGCGCATGCTCGGCCTGAACGACACCCAGGAAGGGGTGCTGACGCTCGCGTTCAAGGTCGCCGACGACAACGGGCTCCTGCTGCTCGACATGAAGGATCTGCGCGCGATGCTCGAGTTCCTCGCACAAAACGCGAAGACGCTGCAGACCGGATACGGGAACATCTCCGCGGCGTCGGTCGGTGCGATTCAACGCGGACTGCTGCAGCTCGACCAGCAGGGCGCCGACCGGTTCTTCGGCGAGCCGATGCTCGACATCGCCGACCTGATGCAGACTATGGAAGGCCGCGGAGTGGTGAACATACTCGCCGCGGACAAGCTGCTGAGCTCGCCCAAGCTCTACGCGACGTTCCTGCTCTGGCTGCTCTCCGAGCTCTTCGAGCATCTGCCCGAGGTCGGGGATCCCGAGAAACCGAAGCTCGTCTTCTTTTTCGACGAGGCGCACCTGCTTTTCGACGACGCCCCCAAGGCGCTGCTCGACAAGATCGAGCAGGTCGTCCGGCTGATCCGCTCGAAAGGCGTCGGGGTGTATTTCGTGACCCAGATTCCGCTCGACATCCCGGAGACGGTGCTCGGCCAGCTCGGCAACCGGGTGCAGCACGCGCTGCGGGCATTCACGCCGCGCGATCAGAAGGCGGTCAAGACGGCGGCCCAGACCATGCGCCAGAACCCGAAGCTCGACACGGAAGCGGCGATCACCGATCTCGGGGTCGGCGAGGCGCTCGTCTCGCTCCTCGACGAGAAAGGCCGCCCGACCGTCGTCGAGCGCGCCTTCGTCTTCCCGCCGGCCTCGCAGATCGGCCCGATCACGGCCGAGGCGCGCAAGAAGATCATTGCCGGGTCGCTGGTCGCCGGGCACTACGAGAAATCGGTGGATCGCGAGTCCGCCTACGAGATGCTCAAGGCGCGGGCCGGAGAGCAGGCGACGCC
>JBAVOG010000829.1:0-2187 GCA_049691875.1 Burkholderiales bacterium
ATAGGGACCTGTGCCGAGCGACGACGATGATCTCCTCTGTGAGCAGCGGCATAGGCCGGATACGCCGGGCTTCGACGAGCCCAGCGCCATCGAGAAGCCGTCGAAGCTGCGATTCCGTAATCGGGTAGGAAGCCGAAGGCGGATTTCCGATCAACCGCTTTATCCAGCGGCGGAACCGCTGATACGGTGTGCTGAGCGATTGGGTGAAGACGACGCTACCCTGTGTAACGGTCGCGACCGCCTTGAGGAAGGCGATCTGGGCATCCAGCGGGAAATGCATAAGCACCCTCGCGCAGAGCGCCGCCCCGAATCGCTCGGGCCGCGCGGGCATCTCATGCACGTCGCACACAAGCGAGGAAAATCGCGACTCGAACCTCGCCAGTCGCCGGCGTGCCTGCTCGAGCATCGAAGCGGAGATGTCTACGCCGATCACTGAATATCCCGCTTGCAGGAGCGGTTCCGCCAAACGCCCCGTTCCGCACGGCAGATCCAGAACGCGCGCGCTCTTCGGTATATCGGCGAAGGCGCGGACTACGCAGCGCTTCTCGAGGTCATTGAAGATCCGGCCGCTCAGACGGGAAAACCGCGCATCGTCATAACTCTCCGCGATGCGCTGGTCCTGATAATGAGTCTCCGGGTTCCAGTCCATGGTCGTTCCAATCCAGCAAAGGTTCAAATGTACCCCAGTGGGCGCGAGCCTCGAAAGGATAGATTCTGCACACCCGACGGTCGCGCACGCGCCAGCCGGGCGCCGGCCGAGGCAATCAGTACGCCGCCAAGCTGCACCAGGCTCCAGCGCATGAACAGCGCCTGCTCGGAGAGGAACTGCTTCCGGTCGGGTCCCAGAAGGAACTGGACTCCCGAGAAGACCGAGCCGTACTTGTGGACTTGGGGTTCGAGTCCATGCCTGAGCAGCCACCAGCCGCATGGCAGGAACAGGAGCGTCATCGCAACCCCGCCTGCGAACGTGCCCGGCCGCATCGGAATGCAGGCGAGAAACACGATATTCGCGGAGATCAGGGCAATCAGGAGATAGAGGTAACCGCCTCCGCCGAGCCCGAAGAATCCGCCCCTCGCTAGCAGCTCGTTGAGGTTGTCCGTCGATGACCAGTCGAAGGCGACGCCTTTGCAAAACCAAAGCCAGAGAAATGAAGCAGTCAGCCACACTGCCGCGCGGCGCGCGGAGAGCTTTCTGTCATGCCATGCGTCGAGCATCAGGAACATGATTGCAGGGAATGTCGCCAACGGTCCGTACAGCGCGGCATAGCGCACGCACCGCTCGAAGAATCCGATGAGGCTTGGCGAGCCAATTGCCAGGAACACCTGCCGTGCCCAGGCGCCCCAGATGTTCTTGTTGGTCACGTACCAATAGAGATTGTTCGAGCCCGCGATGTCGTCGATGCTTTCCCGGGTCACTGAAAGCCAGAGAAGAGCCAGGGAAACGATCCCCGCGAAGAATGTGAGCACCGGCAATTGCCAGTCGCGATGCGGAGTCGCGTACAGCCACGCGGAGATCAGCGCGGGCCCGGCACCGGACCACAGTAGAGCGAGCGCGAAGGCGAGCAGAACCGGAAGGGTGCCGTCCGCGCGAAAGAGCTCGGCTACGTTGTATGGAATGCCCGGCAGTCGAAGGACGACCGCGATCGAGATCGCGATCGCGGCAGTCGTGAGCGCGCCACGAAGGATAAGGCGCCGCCAGCCGGCGGGCGACGGATCGCGCACTGTCGCTTGCGGAAGCGTCCGTGGATGCGTCGGGGCCAACACTCGCCGCCCTTCTTGAGCAGCGCCGGGCCACATGCCGATCATGACGCCGGCAACCAGCGCCAGGATGGGCTCGGTCACACCAGGGCTCCGCGAGACGATGTACATCTGCGCCAGCTCGACAATCAGTACGAGTCCGGCGACCGCCAGACTTGCCGCGGCGGCCGATCCGCGGGCGTCGCGAGCGAGCCATGCAATTCCGGCGAAAACGAGCAGACTCGCAAGCAGGGCGCGGGCGTTCTCGAGCATCGACCCGCGCAATAACCCAGCGAACGGTACCCAGTCGAAAGCACGCGGCTCGTCGGCGAGCCGCAATGGCGCCAACGCCGCGACCGCATACGCGAGCATGAGCAAGGCGGCCACCAGCGCGACTCGCCGGGGATGGGGCCACGCTCTGACGACGAGCCACGTCGAGAAGCCGGTGGC
>JBAVOG010000830.1:0-6295 GCA_049691875.1 Burkholderiales bacterium
GCTTCGAGCGCAACGCCGAATGCCGCCGCGCATCCGATGGCCGGTGCGCCGCGGACCACCATGGCGCTTATCGCAGCCGCCGTCTCGGCTGCATTGGTGCAAACCACGTACTTGAAGGTCTGCGGCAGGAGTCGCTGGTCGATCAGCTCGAGACAGTCCGCGCGCCAGCGTAGGGTCTCCACAGCGCCCGCGGCCACAATCATCAAATCACCCGCTCGTTGCCGCCGTCCACAGGAAGCTGTGCCCCAGTCGTCTTCGAAAAGAGCGGACCGCACATCTCGGCTGCCAGCTCCGCGACATCGCGGCTCGTCACTTCGGTCCGAAGCACATTGTTGCTTTTGTACTGCTCGACGGTGAGGTCATAGCGCTTGGCGCGCTCCGCGAGTACCGCATCGGTCCACAGCGCCGTATCGAACACCTGATTCGGATGGAGGATGTTGACCCGGATTCCGTCCGCGCCCCACTCGAGGGCTGCGATGCGCGCGAGCTGGTTCAGCGCCGCCTTCGAGGCCGAATAGGCGGCGGCGCCCGGTCCGGGTGCCGGCACGTTCTTGGACCCGACCACAACCATTCGCCCACCCCAGAGGGCGAGCTTGAGAAAGGGGTAGCAGGCACGCATCAGACCCAGGTTGGCGTCGACGTTGACCGCCATGATCTCGCGCCACTCTTCGGCGGGCAGTTCGCTGATGCTCCGGGTTGCGCCGAAGATACCGGCATTGAGAACGAGCAGGTCGAGTCCGCCGAACGTGAGAACGGTACGCTCGATTGCCGAGCGCACGTCGCCGGGGTCGCGCACGTCGCAGCGGATCCCGAGGTAGTCCGGCCGCGTGTGAAGCGTGGCGATGGATTCGTTCACATCGAGGCCCACGACTGCTGCACCACGGGCGAGTAGCGATGCGACCGCCGCCTTGCCGATGCCGCTGGCGGCGCCCGTAACCCACGCGACTTCCCCCGCCAGCACGGGGGGCGTGCCGGACTTGCGTAGCTTTGCCTGCTCGAGATCCCAGTATTCGACCTCGAATATGTCCTGGGGCGGAAGCGCTTCATAGCGCTCCAGCGCGTCGGCACGCAGGATGACGTCGATGGTGTGCTCGTAAAGTTCCTCGACCACCTGCGCATCGCGAGCAGTGCGCCCGACGCTGCCAAGACCAAACCGTGGGTCAAGCACCGTTCGCGGTGCGGCATCCAGCATCGTCTTGGGTTCGCGGGACTGGAACACGTGCCGGGCGAAGTATTCCCTGTACGAGCGCTCGAATCCCGCGACATCCGTTCCGATCATCGGCGCGCGCTTGGTGCGAATGACGTGATCCGGTGTGGCCGGTCCCTGTTGGGACAGCCGCGTGACGTCCGGATGGCGTGCGAATGCGAGCGTCTGCGCGGTCGTGCGGGTGCGCAGGATCACGGGAAAGCCTGCTGCGTCCGAAATCCTGCGGCGCAATCCGGCAATCTCAAGCGTATCGATCTCGGCGCGCGCCGGGGAGGAGGGCGCGACGACGTCCCATGCGCCCCGTTCCTTCAGGTACCGCTCGGCGCGATCGACCAGATCGATCATCCGTTCATATGCCTCGCGAGCCGTCGTACCGAACGAGAAAATTCCGTGCTTCAGCAGCACGATGCCGATGGTGCGCTGGGTGGCCTGCCGCTTGAATTCGCGCGCCACCGCCTGCGCGAGATCGAATCCAGGCATGAGATAGGGGATGACCAGCACCGAGTCTCCGTAGATCGCGCGAATCCGCGCTTCGCCACCCGGCGTGTTCGTGATCGCAAGTACCGCGTCCGCGTGCGTGTGATCCACGAACTTATGCGGCACACAACCATGCAGAATGGTCTCGATGGAGGGTGTCGGTGCCGTGGCGCGGACCATGTGCGTGACGAGCTCATTGACCATGTCCGGATCGGTCAGGCACTCGAGCTCGGCAAGCCGCCTGACGTGATCGAGGCGCACCGGGGAGAAACCCGGCGCCTCGATCGTCTCGAGATCCCATCCACTCCCCTTGACATACAAGATCGTCTCTTCCTCGCCGAACAAGTTGCGTTCGCCGAGCTTCACGGAAGTGTTTCCTCCGCCGTGCAGGACGAGGGACTTGTCACGACCCAGCAGACGCGAGGTGTAGACGCGCAGATTCAGGTCTCCCTTCATCCGGACCGCCTCGGTGTCCTGCCACAGGCTCTTCATTGCCGCGAACTCCGCTGGATACGCCGGTATTATAGCGACCGCTCCACTGTCGAACTGAATGCCAATCCGATCACGAGCGCAACATTCGATTCCGATGCGACCTTCGTGTTCCGTGCGGATTCTGACCTGGGCCGACGCTCACGAGGATGCGTGCCGTGTCCGCCTCGCCGTGTTCGTCGAAGAACAAAGCGTGCCGCCGGAGATCGAGCTGGACGAGTGGGATTCCGTCAGCGATCACGCGCTCGCCACGGACGACACCGGCCGAGTCATCGCGACGGGACGGCTGCTGCCGGATGGGCATATCGGCCGTATGGCGGTTTTGAAGCCATGGCGCGGGAAGGGCGTCGGTGCAACAATCCTGGCGGCGCTGCTGGCCCGCGCCGCCGAGCGCAGGATGCCGTGCGTAATGCTCAATGCACAGACCCATGCGCGCGGCTTCTACGCGAGGTTCGGATTCACGCAAGTCGGTGCGGAGTTCATGGAAGCAGGTATTCCGCATGTTGCCATGGAGCGTCGCCTCGACGCGAGCACCTGAATGGCGGGACCCCCGGGGCCCGAATTCAACCGGCGGTGAACGTGAACTCGCGTTCGCCGATCGGTGCGCCCGCGGGTCCGTACGACCACTCGTTGAAGTGAACCGTGCGGTCCGCGCCGACCGAAAGCGCTGTCGTCGAGCGTGTTCCGTAGGTATCCGAGATCACGAATGCCGCAGAAAGCATTCGCTCCCGCTCCAGGCCAACGCCGGTATCCGGAAGGGCTGCGTCGGGCGCCAGGCCGCGATCGGAGAGTAACTGCCGAATCGAGACCGGATCAAGGGGTTCGGCGATCGCGGCACTGAAGCGCGGTTTGAGTTCGGCCACCTTGGGCCAGGGCGTATCGAGCAGATGGTTGCTCAGGCCGTAGATTCCGGGACGGAGCTTGCGCACTTCGCCGTCGCGGTTGGAGAAATAGAAGAGCCCCGTCGCATCGGCGACGAACAGGTTGAAGCCACTGTAATCACTCGCACGCCGACTGACGCCTTCGAGATAGCGCTCTGCCGTCTCGTGACCGCGCAGGAACTCACTCGTGAGCTCTCCACGCGATCGTGCTCCGGGTTGCATGCTGCGCATGTCGCGAAAATTCGTCACTGCGGCGAATCGCAGGTCACACGAAATCCCGAGCCACGTGCCCGACGCCTGCAGATCGCGCCCGGCGAGCACACCCGGTGCGTCCTGCCAGAAGTCGGCCGGGGCAGTGGGGCGCCCATAGAACTCGTCCCGGTTCGCGCCGACGACGAGCGCATACGCGGGATGCGCGTGGTGTGCGATCAGAATCAGGCACATCTACGGCGCGATGAACCGCTCGGTGTGGCGCGCACCGCCAGGGGCGAGGAGCGCTGCGAATGCGTGGCGCGCAAGCGCGGCGTCGAGTTCCTGCTCGAACCGATCGACATCGGGCACCGGCTCGTATATCTCCATCCACGTCGTCGGGTCGTCGCGCCGCCTCAGCAGCCGGCCGGCAACGCCGGTGGCGGCGAGGACATCCGCGTGAATCGCTCCGACACGGCCCCGCACGGTGGAATCCGGCACACCCGTCACCCGATAATAGACAAATATCGAAGCGCTCACTCGATCCCGTAGGGCAGGGTGCGTAATTCGAGCGTGGGACCGTCCGGGGTATTCAGGCGCAGGGTTCCATCGCCGAGTGAAGCGCTGTGCAGAACCGCGAGCACGTCGGATCCGCCCTCGGGTGACGGCGCCGCATTGACGACAATACCGCCGGCAGAATCACTGTCATCGCCGCCCACAACCCGATCGCCCGCGTGGGCGGTTGCGGCGGCGATGTGAGCGAGATACATGCGCCGCTTGACCTTGCCACGATACTGCGCGCGCGCGATGACCTCCTGACCGACGTAGCAGCCCTTGTGAAAGTTGATACCGCCGATGAGATCGAGATTCGTCATCTGGGGGACGAACTGATCCTGAGTCGGACCGGTGACGAGCGGCATGCCGGCGACTATGTCGAGCCATTGCCACGCCGCCGTGCCAACCGCGCCGAGCGTCGAAGTAAGCTCCTCCCAAAGCGCGATCGCGCGCTGCGACCGAACTGCGACGAGAAAGCGCTCTCCGGGAAGCCTGATTGCCGTTGCGCCGTCGTTGCTATACAGGTTCATGGGGTCCGCATGTGCGGCGCCGATTGTGTCATTGAGTGCGCGTGCCCCCGCAGGCCCGGCGACGCCGAGCAGAACAGGATCGGCATTGGACATTGAAATTTCGACCTTCGAGCGCAGGACGAACATCCGCAGCCGTTTCTGGATCGCGCCCGCGATGTCCGCGGAAAGCGCCATTCGCAGATCGTCACCGTCGCGCCACACCACGAAGTTTGCCAGCATCCGCCCCTGCGGCGTGCAATAGCACCCGAGCGCGGCATGAACGGAATCGAGGCCCTGCACGTCACAGCTGAGCTGCCCTTGCAGGAACGCCTCCGCATCGGCCCCTGCGAATCCGAGGGTCGCGAGGTGAGTGAGCGGTGCGATGACTCTGCCCGACTGTGCGGCCCGGAGTTCCGCCTCTGGACGTCCGAATTCGACGCGTGATCCGGCGGTCGAATTGTGCGCAACGCGCGCCCCGCGCGACTCCA
The DNA here is from genome assembly GCA_049691875.1 of Burkholderiales bacterium. GTDB lineage: Bacteria > Pseudomonadota > Gammaproteobacteria > Burkholderiales > SG8-39 > JAABRB01. The sequence continues at coordinate 4,796 of JBAVOG010000830.1, forward strand.
GGAACTGGAGCCACTTCGAGGGAGCCGAAGTCAGGTTGGACACTTGCATCACAGCACCGTGCATCGCGAAACCGCATTCGCGCTCCGGGACAAGACGCCCGGACGCGCTGGGTCGTCGAGATGGCTATTATATCGGCGCTGACACCGACTTCGCTGCGCGCATGATCAAGGCATTCATCGGACTGTTCGTTGCAAGCCTGCTACTGGCTGTCGCCGGTGCGGGATGGATGGCGTGGTTCGCGCAGGAACCGCTCGCCCTGCGGGAAAGCCCGCTCGAGTTTACGGTCGTGCCGCGCAGCACGCTGACGCAGGCGGCGCGTGACCTTTCGAATGCAGGCGTGAAGATGTCTCCGTGGCAATTCACATTGCTTGCCCGGGCGCTGGGCAAGGACAAGGCCGTCAAAGCGGGCACGTACAGCATCGAGAAGGGCATAACGCCCCTGGGCCTGCTGGACAAACTCGAGCGTGGAGATGGCGTGCAGGTCGAGATCCTGTTTGCGGAAGGCTGGACATTTCGCCAGATGCGCGCAGCGCTGGACGCGCATCCCCATTTGCGCCACGAGACGCGCGGTCTCACCGATGCGGAGATCATGCGCCGCATCGGCGCTCCGGACGTCTCGCCGGAAGGGCGATTCTTTCCCGACAAGTACCGCATCGCAAAGTCCGCGTCCGATCTGGAGGTCCTGCGCACTGCGTATCGCACCATGCAGCGCCACCTGGATTCGGCGTGGGCGGCTCGCAGCAACGGGCTTCCGCTCGCAAGTCCGGACGAAGCGCTCATCCTCGCGTCGATCGTCGAGAAGGAAACCGGCCACTCCATGGACCGCACGGCCGTGGCAGCAGTGTTCTTGAATCGGCTGCGCGCCGGGATGAAGCTGCAGGCCGATCCCACGGTCATCTACGGGCTGGGCGAGCGCTTCGACGGCAACCTCCGGCGGCGCGACCTGGAGGCCGACACGCCCTACAACACCTACACTCGAACCGGTTTACCCCCGACTCCGATCGCCAATCCGGGGCTTGCCGCGCTCCAGGCGACCGTGAACCCCGCTGATAGCGATGCGCTCTACTTTGTCGCACGGGGCGACGGCACGAGCCATTTTTCCCGTTCGCTCGATGAACACAATCGCGCGGTGACAAAATATCAGCTGCGCGGGCGCGAGAAGTCGCCCGCCGCGGCGAATTAGAGCCTATCCGGGATGCACGGCAAATTCATCACCCTCGAGGGTATGGACGGCGCAGGCAAGAGCAGCCACGTAGCGTGGATCGCCGACTGGCTGCGCGCCCGCGGGCATCGGGTCCGAGTGACACGGGAGCCGGGCGGAACGCCGCTCGGCGAGCAACTGCGTGCGCTCGTGCTGGGCGAATCGATGGATCTGCGTACGGAGACGCTGCTCGTGTTCGCGGCGCGCCAGGAACATCTGGTGAGGTGCATCCGGCCGGCGCTCGAATCCGGAGAATGGGTGCTGTCGGACCGCTTCACTGACGCGACATATGCCTATC
>JBAVOG010000831.1:0-5871 GCA_049691875.1 Burkholderiales bacterium
CACGCTGAAGCCGACGGCGGCCTGCCCGTTCCGGATTGCATCGAAATGTGCCGGCGGGGAGGCGACCGCCTTCGGCAGGCGGTTGAACTTCACCCGGCCACCGGTCGCCTTTTCGACTGCCTCGATCCACGGAATGTACACATGCACCGCCACCGGGTGCGTCCATGGCAACCACAGCGAGTAGTTGAGCGTCGTGTCGGCCCGCGCCGCTCCGGTGAGGAGCAGTGTGGTGGCTGCCAGGGTCAACAGACCCTTCAAGGCGACTCTGTGCATTTTGTTCTCCCCCTATGGCGGCGCAGGAACAGTGCTCCCACGCTTCTGCGAAGCATATCTCACCCTTCGCCATGCGTAGTGTGCAAGTCCTTCCCAGTAGCATAAGTGTATGAATAAATGAATCTTAATGTGAAGTCAGGGGTTCCACCAGAAATTGACCGACTCGTCCGGGGTTTGATTGAAGTCAAATGCGAATCATTCGCATTACGTGTAATATTGGCTCAATCGAATCGGAGGACGCGTCATGTTCGAAGTGCTGGTCGTCACGCTGCGTGAAGGCATCGAGGCCTTTCTGATTGTGGCGATAGTGCTCGCCGTTCTGCGCAAGGAAGGCCGGGCGGCCCTCGCCAGCGCGGTGCATGCCGGGGCGGCTTCGGCTGTCGTGGCGAGCGTCTTGCTCGGCGTGTTCCTGGCCCAGTACGCGATGCAGCCGCTGTGGGAGTCGCTGCTCGCCGCGACGGCCGCTGTGTTCGTGGTCTCGATGGTGATCTACATGCTGGGTCACGCGCGGCACATGCGCGCGGACATCACGACCCGGCTGCGAGGCGCCACAAGCATGCCGGGAACCGGCGCATGGGTCGCCGTGTTCCTGTTCACGCTGATCATGATCACACGCGAAGGCATGGAGGCCGCATTTGTCATCGGGTCGCTCGCCGGCGAACGGGCGGGGATGGCGTTGATCGGCGGTGCCCTCGCCGGACTCGCGATCGCGGCAGCCCTTGCATGGAGCTGGTCGCGTTACGGGCACCGGGTCAATCTTGCGCTGTTCTTTCAGGTCACCTCGATCTTCCTCGTGCTGTTCTCGGTCCAGCTACTAGTGTATGCGTTCCACGAAGCCACGGAGGCGGGCGTGCTCCCCATCGATAATGCGTACTGGCACATCGCCACGGAGCCGTACGGACCGGAAGGCGTCTACGGGCAGTGGCTCACGTTCGCGATGGTGGCCGTTCCGCTCGGCTGGCTGGTCGCAAGCCGGCTGCGCGCAATGACTGCCAAGCGCGCCGATGCGGCGCACGCCGCCTGAACGGCGCGGGCATTCACGACTTGGCGCAAAATCAGCCTTCCGCCGGATTCCGGCTCAACCGAGGGACCGCGCGATGAAGGGCGACAAGGAAGTCATCAAGCACCTCAACAAGGTGCTCCGGAACGAGCTCACGGCGATCAACCAGTACTTCCTGCACGCACGGATGTGTGACAACTGGGGATTGCGCAAGCTTGGCGAGCATGCGCGCAAGGAGTCGATCGACGAAATGAAGCACGCCGACCGGCTGATCGAGCGGATCCTGTTCCTGGAGGGCCTGCCGAATCTGCAGGATCTCGGCAAGCTCCTCATTGGCGAGGGGCCGAAAGAGGCGATCGAGTGCGACCTTGCGCTGGAGCGCGCGGCGCATCCCGATCTGAAGTCTGCGATCGCGCACTGCGAGAAAGCAGGTGATTACGTGTCCCGCGAACTTTTCGAGTCGATCCTCGAGAGTGAGGAGCAGCACATCGACTGGCTGGAGACGCAGATCGGGCTCGTCGACAAGCTCGGCCTGGAGAACTGGCAGCAGTCGCTGCTCTAGAAGCGCGGGCGCCTACCTGGCACCCGCGTCGAGCTTCCAGAATCGCTGCATGGCCAGGAAGATGAACGAGCTGGACCAGCCGATCATCAGGAGTCCGATGAGCGTCTCCAGCCCGACGAGGAAACGCAAATCTCCGCGGGGCACGAGGTCGCCGATGCCCAGCGACGTATAGGTCTCCGCAGAGAAGTACAGGTAGGTCCAGAACGCGCTCGCCTTGTCGCCGTCACTGCCCGTGACGGCGACTCGCGCTCTCTCCATGTAGAAGGCGGTGCCGTGGAGCGATATTTCCAGGAGATGGGCCAGAACCAGCGCGAGGACGACGAACAGGACCGCGATCCTCGGACGCCGATGCAGTCTGGCAAGCAGGCTCGATGCGACGTTCAGCGCCTCATAGTGAATCAGAATCGTGGCACCGATCAGGGCGACACCCAGCACGATCATCAGAGCCACTGCAACACCTCGTGGGCGGACTGCCGGAAGGAATGAGCAACCTCTGCGACCAGACAGGTTCCGGTCACGCGAGTTCAAGGTGACCGCGTACCGCGGCCCCCGGAGCATTGCGGCGTGTCGCGGAAAGTCAGAGACTGGTTCGCGGTGGCCGTGTTGGTGCCGATGCCCCAAACCGGTGCCTCGGCGGGTGCGGGTACAATAGCCAACCTGCTGTCCCTAAATGGTTTTCCCGACCGGGCCGCTGGCACGCGCATTGCACGGGATTCGCACCAGACGGGCGCTTCGTCGAATTCCGCACCGACCCGAAAAGATGACCGCACCGACCAACGAGTGCTTCGACGAGATGACCGGCCGCGACGGCACGGTCCTCCCGCACTATCGGGCCTACGCGGCGTGGCGCGAGGAACGCCCGGCGGAGTACTTCGCCCAGAAGCGCCAGGAAGCCGACGTGATGTTCCGTCGGGCCGGCATCACGTTCGCGGTCTATGGCGAGGAAGCGGGCTCCGAGCGGCTGATCCCGTTCGACCTCATTCCGCGCGTGTTGCCCGTGCACGAATGGGATCTGCTCGCCAGAGGGCTGGAGCAGCGCGTGCGCGCCCTGAACATGTTCCTGCAGGATATCTACAATCGGCAGGCGATCCTGAGCGAAGGGATCATCCCGCCGCGCAAGGTGCTCGAGAACTCCCAGTACCGGCCGCAGATGCAGGGCGTCAAGATGGCGGGGGACGTCTACGCGAACATCGCCGGCGTCGACATCGTGCGCGCCGGGGAGGGCGAGTTCTACGTCCTGGAGGACAACCTGCGGGTGCCCTCCGGCGTGTCGTACATGCTCGAGAACCGCAAGGTCATGATGCGGCTCTTTCCCGAGCTATTCGCGTTGTACCCGGTACAGCCTGTCGACCACTATCCCGACCTGCTGCTCGACACACTGCGTCAGGTCGCGCCGACTGGAGCCGCCGAGCCGACCGTGGTGCTCCTCACGCCGGGACCGTACAATTCCGCCTACTTCGAGCACACGATTCTCGCCCAGCACATGGGCGTCGAGCTGGTCGAGGGACAGGATCTTCTGGTGCGGGACGAGGTCGTGTTCATGCGCACCACCCGCGGTCCGCAGCGGGTGGACGTGATCTATCGCCGCGTCGACGACGACTTCCTCGATCCGCTGGCTTTTCGGCCCGATTCGACGCTCGGCGTGCCGGGACTGTTCAGCGCCTACCGCGCGGGAAACGTCACGATCACGAACGCGGTGGGTACCGGCGTGGCGGACGACAAGTCGATCTATCCGCACGTACCGGAAATGGTGCGTTTCTACCTGTCCGAGGAGCCGATCCTCGCGAACGTGCCAACCTGGGAGCTCCGCAAGAAGCAGGACCTGCAGCATGTGCTCGCGCACCTCGAGGAGCTCGTGGTGAAAGAGGTCCACGGCGCCGGCGGCTACGGCATGCTGATCGGACCGACGTCCACGGCGGCGGAACGCGCGGAGTTTCGCGAGCGCATCCTCGCGAACCCGGACAAGTACATCGCGCAGCCCACGCTCTCGCTCTCCACGTGCCCCACGCTCGTGGACGCCGGCGTCGCGCCACGTCACGTCGACCTGCGACCGTTCGTGCTATCGGGCCACGGTGTCCGCATGGTTCCGGGCGGACTCACCCGCGTCGCGATGCGCGCGGGATCGCTCGTCGTGAACTCGTCCCAGGGGGGCGGGACCAAGGACACGTGGGTGCTGGAATGACGGGTACTGGAATGACGGGTGCCGAAGCGACCGCGCCATGCTGAGCCGCACTGCGAACGACCTCTTCTGGCTGTCGCGCCAGATCGAACGCGCGGAGAACACCGCGCGGATGCTGGACATCACCTACCGGATGTCGCTCCTGCCGTACCGCGTGACGGATCAGGACGACAAGTGGGTCGAGCCGTGGGCGGTGCCCCTGATCACCAGCGGTCTCGCGACCGAGTACTACGAGCGCTACGAGGACGTCTCGGCCGAGAACGTGCTGCGATTCATGATTCTCGATGCCGCAAATCACTCAAGCATCGTCTCGTCCATCCGCACCGCCCGGGAGAACGCCCGCGCGCAACGCGGGGCGATCACGATCGAGATGTGGGAGAGCCTGAACGCGACGTGGCTCGAGATGCGCGGCCAGACCTTCGAGCGGATCCGCCAGGGCGGCACGAGCGAGTTCTTCGAGTACGTGAAGGAGCGCTCCCATCTCTTCCGCGGCGTGACGGTCGGCACCATGCTGCGCGACGAGGGGTACACCTTCATGCGCCTGGGCACATTCTTCGAGCGCGCCGACAACACCACGCGCATCTTGGACGTGAAGTACCACACCCTGCTGCCGAGCGCGCAGGAGGTGGGTGGCGCCGTGGACTACTACCAGTGGAGCGCGCTCCTCCGCAGCGTGTCGGCATTCAACGCCTACCGGAAGATCTACAGCGACGTGATCACGCCGATGCGGGTGGCCGAGCTCCTGATCCTGCGCGAGGACATGCCGCGCTCGCTGCACGCGTGCATGAACGAGATCTACGACATCCTGCGGGCGATCTGCGCAGGGGCGAAGCTTGAGCCCGAGCGGCTCGCCGGGGAGATCCACGCCCAGCTTCACTACGGCCAGACGGCGCGGATCTTCGAGTTCGGCCTGCACGAGTGGCTGATGAAGTTCCTGGACCAGCTGGTAACCCTGAATGCGGAGATCAACCAGCACTTTCTGGTCCCCGTCTATAATCCGCCTCCGAGCACGATGCCACAGACACAGACACAGACGCAGACACAGACACAGGACGCCCCCGCGACCCCATGACCTATTGTGTAGGCCTGCTGCTGAATGCGGGCATGGTATTCGCCTCGGATTCGCGCACGAATGCGGGCGTAGACCAGGTCTCCAGCTTCCGCAAGATGAAAGTCTTCGAGCGCACCGGGGACCGCGTGGTCGTCGTCCTGTCTTCCGGAAACCTGTCGGTCACGCAGAACGCCCTCAATCTGCTCGAGACCCGCGAGAAGAAGCCGGAGCTCGGCCCCACGGTGTGGGAAGCCAAGTCGTTCACCGACGTCGCCGCGATCTGCGGCGACTGCCTGCGCCAGGTGCGCCAGCGCGACGCGGCATTCCTGCAGGAGAGCAATGTGGACTCGAGCGCCTCGTTCATCGTCGGCGGCCAGATCGCCGGCGAGCGGATGCGGCTCTACATGATCTACTCCGAGGGCAACTTCATCGAGGCGACCGAGGTGACGCCGTACTTCCAGATCGGCGAGACCAAGTACGGCAAGCCGGTGATCGATCGCATCATCACGCCCCAGACCAAGCTCATCGATGCGACGAAGTGCGTGCTCGTCTCGTTCGACTCGACGATGCGGTCCAACATCTCGGTCGGCCTGCCCATCGACCTCGCGGTCTACGAGAAGGACGCGTTGTGCGTCGGCCTGCAGCGCAACATCACCGAGAGCGATCCGTACTTCCAGATGATCCACAACCAGTGGGCCGACGGCCTGCGTCGCGTGTTCGCCGAACTTCCCGACCCCTCGTGGGAGAAGGAATCGGCCTGACGCCGGCCGGCCGCGCGCGGCGCTGCCCGCCGGTCGCTTCCACTG
>JBAVOG010000832.1:0-1803 GCA_049691875.1 Burkholderiales bacterium
TGCTTAAACAGCCCCGGGATACTGCTTTGGTGCGGGTTCGTAGAAGTTCCCGTCCAAACCAACAATCGCTAGAGGGAGGAATGACACTCACGCTCATTGTTGCCAACCCGCCCCTGCGTTCTCCGGCCGTGGGCAGCGGCATCTCGACCCCGTCAAAACTCTCCGCCCGCCAAGAGCCGGGCGGTGTCGAAAATCCTTTGGAGCCTCAATGATTGTCGCGCATCTTCTCCGCCAGTCTCGGCCACTACGCTCCCTGATTCGCGTTCTGGCGATTGCAGTGCCCCTTTTTGGCCTCAGCGGGACCTCGTTCGCCGGCCAGCTGACGCTCGCCTGGGATGCAGTGGCGAACGCGACCGGCTACAAGGTCCACTTTGGTCAGAGCAGTGGTACCTACACCGCGAGTGTCGATGCCGGCAATAAGCTCAACCAGGCAGTTACAGGGCTCAACGACGGTACGCGCTACTACTTCGCCGTGACCGCGTATGGTCCGCAGGGAACGACCGAGAGCGGCTTCTCGAACCAGGTGAGCGCCGTCGTGCCGACCACCTCGACGCCGCCCCCTACCCCGGCACCCCCCGTTGCGAGCTTCACCGCAAGCCCGACGAGCGGCACCGCACCGCTCGTCGTGACCCTGACCGACACGTCGACCGGCACGGTCACCAGTCGCTCGTGGAACTTGGGAGACGGCACCTCGGCCACGAGCACGTCCGTGAACAAGACTTACTCGACCGCAAAAACCTATACTGTAACGTTGACGGTCACGGGCAGCAGCGGCAGCACCACGGCGACCAAGTCGATTTCCGTGTCGGCTCCGTCGGGAGGTGGCGGAAGTGTCGGAGGCGGAACCGGTGGAGGCACCGGGAGCAATTCAGGTCTCGTGGCGTCCTACAGCTTCGAGGAAACCAGTGGCTCTCAGGTAAAGGACGCCTCAGGGAACGCCAACAATGGGACCCTCTCGGGCGCCACGCGGATCGCCACGGGCCGGTTCGGGCGCGCTCTGAAGTTCAACGGCACGAGCGATTGGGTCACGGTCGATCACAGCGCTTCGCTCAATCTCACGAAGGGCATGACGCTTGAGGCCTGGGTCTATCCGACCACATCATCGACGAGCACGCCGGCGACTATCCTCATGAAGGAAGCGTCTGGCACCGCAAGTTATCGCATCTACACCCACGCGAACAGCGGGCCGCGCCCCACCAGCATCATCAATATTGGCGGCGCAAGCAAAACCCTCTTGGGCGGCCCCACGCTTCCGGTGAACACCTGGTCGCACGTCGCGGCGACCTACGATGGCGCGACGCACAAGCTCTACGTCAACGGCGAGCTCGTCAATAGCCAGTCGCAGACCGGGTCGATCGACGTGTCCACTGGGAAACTGCGTATCGGCGGCAACTCGGTTTGGGGTTACTACTTCGCCGGCTACATCGACGAAGTGCGGGTGTACAACCGGGCGCTCAGTGAGGCCGAGATCGGCGCCGATTCGAACGCCGCGGGTACCGGGAGCGGCAGCCAGGGCGAGATCGTCATCGACAACGCCGCGGCGGGCGCCGCGGACGCCACGCGCCGGTTCACCGGCACCTGGTGTGTCTCGAGCGCCTCGGGCCCCTACGGTGCGGACTCCCTGTACAGCTGCGGCAGCGGCGTGGACACCTATCGCTGGACGCCCGTCATCGCGACGGCCGGGACCTACAACGTCTACGTGCGCTGGCCCCAGCACCCGAACCGCTCGACCGCGGTGCCCATCACCGTCAGGCATTCGGGCGGGACCACAACTCCCCCCCCCACGTTCAACGAGCAGAGCGG
>JBAVOG010000833.1:0-3511 GCA_049691875.1 Burkholderiales bacterium
ACACGAACCCGAGGTAGTGGCGGCGGAGCAGCGCACGCTGCGCGCGCGACAGGCGCCCGACCTCGACGCCCTCGAACAGATAGTCGCCGGTGCTCGGGACATCGAGGCAGCCGATGATGTTCATGCAGGTCGACTTGCCGGAGCCGCTCGGCCCCATCACCGCGACGAACTCGCCGACTTCGATGCGCAGGCTTACGCCGCGCAGCGCGTGCACCGCAGCGGCTCCGGATCCGTAGGTCTTGGTCACTTCGCGCAATTCAATGACCGGCGCAATGACCTGCGCGACGACCGGCGGCGTCGCAGTGGGCTCGGACGCCATGGCACTCCGTGCGGTGGTTGCTTCCATCACTTCGCGGGCTCTACCACGCCGGTCAGCACCTCCGCCCCGGGCGCGAGGGCGCCGCTCACGACCTGCGTCATCCGACCATCGGTCGAGCCGACGGCCACCTCGACGGACCCCGGCTTGCCTTCCCGCAGTGTCCAGACCCGCTGGTGACGCCGGTCGTTCGATGCAGGCTCGTCAGGGCGACTGCGCGGCGGAATCGGAAGGAGCCTGCTCACGAAACTTCGCTTTTCCTGGACCTCGGGAGTCGGCGGCGTGAAGCGCAACGCCGCATTCGGCACCAGCGTGACGTTCTCCAGCTGATTCACCGTGATTGCCGCGGTGCCGGTCATGCCGGGACGCAGGAGCAACCCTTCATTGTCCGCGGTGAGGACGGTCTCGTAGGTGACCACGCCGCCCACCGTCTTCGCAGCGTTGCGTACCTGCGCGACCTTCGAGGGAAATTCGCGTCCCGGATATGCATCGACCGTGAAGCTCGCGCTCTGCCCGGGTTTCACCTGCCCGATGTCCGCCTCGTCGACGTCCACGTGCAGTTCCATGCGGGTGAGGTCCTCGGCGAGAGTGAACAGCACCGGCGCCTGCAGCGTCGCGGCGACTGTCTGCCCGGGCTCCACCTTGCGCGCGAGCACGATGCCGTTGATCGGCGAGCGGATGACCGCCTTGCCGAGATTCGTGCGGTCCACCTCGAGCGTCGCGCGTGCCTGGTCCACCTGGCTAATTGCGCTCTCGACCGTGGCGACAGCGCGCTTGTACGCCGAATCCGCAGTGACGAGCGCCTCCTCGGAAGTGAATTTCTTCTCGAAGAGCTCTTTCGCGCGCACCAGTTTGCGACGCGTTTCGTCCTCGTTCGCCTGCGCCTCGCGCAATCTGGCCTGTGCCGATTTGAGCGCCGCTCCGGTCTGGACCACCTGCGATTCGAGCCGCGAGGTATCGAGCCGTGCCAGCACCTGACCGACCTTCACGATATCGTTGAAATCGACGTCCACGGTCCTGACGATTCCCGACAGCTCGCTGCCCACGTCTACCTGGTTGGTCGGCTGCAGCGTGCCCGTCGCGGTCACGATCACCGTCAGATTGCCGCGCTCCACCTTGGCGGTCTGGTATTGGATCTGCCGTTCGCTGCGTGGAAGGAATGCCGCAGCAACGAGGCCGACTGCGATTAGCGCGCCGCCGATGATGAACCATCGCCAGACACGGCGGGACTTCGATGCGGACGCTTCGAGGGCCAGGGTTTCCGCTACGTCAGGCGGCGCAGGGGGACGAAGATCGGACATGCGTTAAAGCTCTGTGACGGCGCGATGATCCGGCCATCCCGGTAGGCGCCGCAGTTGACGAGCAATAGGTTTCTCCGGGTCTGATCGTAGCATTGGATCGATCAGAATCCGGGACCGCTTCCAAACTGTGGTATTCCTGGGCGAGGTCGAATAGGATTGCGGCGATGACCAGGATCGTTGGCGTAGACGTCGGCGGCACGTTCACCGACCTCATCCTGATCGACGAGGGCGCGGGCGAGCTTCGCCTCGCAAAGGTCCCCACGACACCGGAAAATCAGGCCGACGGCGTGCTCGCCGCGCTGGCGCAGACGGGCGCGCCGCTGGCGGACGTCGCAACCATGGTGCATGGAACGACGACCACCACCAACGCGATGCTCGAGCGCAAGGTCGCGCGTGTCGGATTGATCACCACGCGGGGCTTCCGGGACGTGCTCGAGCTCGGCCGGCGTACGCGGCCGCAGCCTTACGGGCTCATCGGCAGCTTTACGCCGCTGGTCATGCGGGAGCTGCGCCTCGAGGTCGACGAGCGAATGGACGCTTCGGGCGCAGTGGTGAAGACTCTCGACGAGCCGGGAGTCGAGCGGGCGGCGCGTCGCCTTCTGGAACTCGGCGCCGAGAGCGTCGTCATCCATTTCCTGCACAGCTACATCAACCCCTCGCATGAGCTGCGCGCTGCCGAGATCGTGCGGCGCATCTGGCCGAATCGGTACATCACCGCCGGGCACGCGGTGATCTCCGAATACCGCGAATACGAGCGCGGCGTGACGGCTGCGGTGAACGCTTCCATTCAACCGGTGTTGCATCGCTACATCGAGCGACTTCAAGGGGAACTCTCGGCACGCGGCTTCGCCAATGAGCTGCTGGTCATGCAGGGCAATGGGGGCACGGTCGCCGCAGGCCTCGTCGCGGAGGCGGCCGTGAACACGGTCGGCTCGGGTCCCGCATCCGGTGTGATCGCTGCGGCGTACACCGCCACGCAGTCCGGATTTCCGAACGTCGTCACGTACGACATGGGCGGAACGTCGAGCGACGTGGCACTCGTCCAGGCGGGGCTGCCGCAACTCTCGACCGAGCTCGAGCTCGAGTACGCCATGCCGATCCACGTGCCCATGATCGACATCCATACGATTGGCGCCGGCGGCGGATCGATCGCTGGGATCAACGATTCCGGGATGCTGCAGGTCGGTCCGGAAAGCGCGGGCGCGACGCCGGGTCCGATCTGCTATGGACGCGGTGGCACCCAGGTCACGATCACGGATGCGAATCTGTTTCTCGGCCGGCTCAACCCGGGACGGCTGCTATCGGTTGCAGCGCCGGTCGCGTTCGATTCCTTGCGCGCCGCTTTCGCGGAGCAAGTGGGGCAGCCCCTGGGTCTGGAGCCGGACGATGCGGCCGCGGCGGTCTTGCGCATCGCCAACGACCGCATGGCGAATGCGATCCGCATGGTGAGCCTTGCGCGCGGCCACGATCCGCGGGATTTCGCGCTTTTTGCATTCGGCGGTGCGGGCCCTTTGCACGCGATGGCACTGGCGCGTGAGCTAGGCATTCCGAAGGTCCTGATTCCCGCCCGTCCCGGTCTGACGAACGCTCTGGGCTGCGTCGTCGCGGATGTGCGTCACGACTTCGTGCGGACCGTCAATCGACCGCTCTCAGAGGTGGGCCCAGACGCGGTCGGGGGAATCCTTGCGCAGCAGATTGCCGACGGCAAGGCGATGCTCGGGCGGGAGCGGGTGACGGTGGAAGGCATCGAATGCGTCCACCGGGCCGACATGCAGTTCCAGGGACAGAGCCATATCCTCACCGTGGCATTGCCCAATGCGAACGTGACGCCCGACGACTTGCACCAGCTGTTCGAAGCTGCCTACTGGCAGCGCTTCGGCGTCGAGCTCAAGGA
>JBAVOG010000834.1:0-1853 GCA_049691875.1 Burkholderiales bacterium
TGAGCAGCCGCTTTACGAAGGTTTTCAGGCGCATCGACTCGAGTGCTCGTCCCGCGAACGCACTGATTCTGTCCGTGCCCCGGTGAATGACGACCCAAAACAGGCTTCCGAGACCGGAGGCGAAATAACAGATGTCCGCACAGCGTATTTCATGCGTGCCAAAGAGCTTCTTGTGTGGGGCATCGCCTTCGGTAAAGTCGAAGGCGCGAAACGCACGCTCTTCGAACAACGCCTCGAACGCCAGGAACTGCAGGACCGTCCCAGGCGAGAGCGCGGCGTGCGCTTGATCGTAGCCCAAATGGCTATAGATGAGCACCCCATCCTCCGAAGGACAATAGAGATACGCGATGGGTTCGTTGCGAAGAAATAGCAGATATCCTCGAGCGGCACCCCGTCGTGCATCGGCAATCAGCGCCTCCTGAAACTCCTCACCTTGCGGTAACCCGGCGTCCAAGAGCCTTTCCTGATACGTGCGCGATGACACGGCTCTCGCCATCCGGTAGAACTCCGGCATATCCTCTGGACGCTTGAATGCGCGCATCTCGCTCCCCGCGCCTTGCGAGAGGAATGTCTTGACCTTCCGACGCAGCGTGTTTCTCGTCTTTGCGCTGAACTTCGCGAGATAGTCCTGGAACGTTCCCGTGAGGTCCGCGTACCTGCGCAAGTACTGCGATGGAACGTAGCGAATGGCGCCTTTTATTCTGCTCAGAGTTGGCAGCGTCTCGCGCACCGGATGCGAGCGGGTAACGATCACACGCATCCCGTCATTGAGTCGCCCGATCGGCGGCGGAGGAATCTCCGGGTCCGGAGGAAGCGCCAAAAAATGGTCTTTAAGGCTGAGCGCGCTGAAGCTGTACGAAAAGAGCGTGAGGTCGCCAATGCGGTAGACGAGCTGGTAGCTCGTCTCCTCCCATCGAGGTGCCGTTTGGGACTGCATCGCCTGGCCGCCGAGGGTCAGTGAAACCTCGAAATCAGCTGCTCGACCTGGCGCGCCCTCGTGCGTAGGGGTGAGGAGACGATGTCGGGCGCTTTACCAGGGTCCTGCAGTGAAGCCAGGTCAATGTCCGAAAAGTGAGAAGTCCTCATCCGCTTCCGGTTGGCTGCCAGGTATTCGCAGAGCTGTTCGAAGCGCCGAACGAGCAGCCTGGAGTGCGCTGCGGGACCGCCATTCTGAAACTGGCCGACTCGCACGAGCTCGAAGCTGTGCATGACGATCACAACCGCCGACCATCCAGCGGTTGCAGCCTGCTCGAGCACGTATCGGATTTCGGTAAGACTACATGCAGCCAACTGCAAATGCCGCCGCCCGCGTGGCGGACGATCGACAAACGAGGTCACGGGAAACTCTGCAATTTCGTCGACGTGCGAGGGTGCGCAAATTTCTTCCCGGCCTGCGAGATCCGGGAACGATTCCGCATAGCAGACGTTCAAGCTCGTATCGATGGGGATCCCCGTTTCACGTAGCGCCGTCAGCGTGGTACGGTTCGCGGCGTAATTGCCTGCTCGGAATGCCCGAATGGAGCCGGCCCCGGCATCGGCCAGTCTCGCCAAGCCCGCACGCATCAGGCGCCGTTGATCCTCTAGCTCGTATTGCCACAGGGAAGGTCCCGCGAAATCCGGCAACCCGACGCATCGCGGATCCGTGAGCCACTCGGGATGCATGTGCAGGGCAATCTCCTGTCCTTCCTCGCCGATTGCCTGAACGACACGTGCCAGGGGTCCGAGACCCAGGGCAAAAGAGAACAGAGGATCGACGAAATAGGTCGCCTTGAGCTCGTTGCGTGCGAGCGTCGCAAGTTGAAAGGCAACCCCGAACCGCGGTTCCACTTCCCCGCCATGCAGGTAGACCTCGA
>JBAVOG010000835.1:0-9325 GCA_049691875.1 Burkholderiales bacterium
GCATGTACATTCCCGAGAAGCAGGCCTTCGAATCCGTTCCGGTGTACGACGGCCATGCGCTGCGCCACGGTAATCGCATCACCGGCCCCGCGATGATCGAGGAGGTGACGACGGCGATCTTCGTGTCGGACGCCTACGACTGCGCCGTCGACGCGCTCGGCTCCTTTGCCGTGTATCGCAAGGGGCGTGAGGACCTGGTCAGACTGCGCGCCGAAGAGGCCGTGGCGTGAATTTGAATCAACCACCCCGGCTGCTTCGCAGCCACCCCTCCTTGAAAAGGAGGGGAAATAGGGAAAAATCCCCTCCTTTTCAAGGAGGGGTGTCGGGCGAGGCCCGACGGGGTGGTTACGACGATCGGCAATGAACAGGAGCAAGCAATGAACATCGACCCCATCCTGCTGTCGGTCTACGCCCGCACGTTCAAGTCGGTCACCGACGAGATGTCGATCTCGATGGAGAAGACGACGCGCTCGCCGATCCTCTGCGAGGCGAAGGACTACGTCACGGGGCTCTACGACGCGGAAGGGCGCATGCTCGAGCAGACCGAGAACCTGCCGATCCTCGCGTTCTCGCTCGCGCCGGTCTGCAAGTACATCATCAAGTACTACGGCGACGACATCCATCCGGGCGACGTGATCTTCCACAACGACGTCTTCAGCCTCGGCAACCAGAACAACGACGTCGCCGTGTTCGTGCCGGTGTTCCACGAGGGCAAGCTGGTCGCCTGGACCGCGGTGAAAGGCCACCAGGCCGACATCGGCGGCGCGGTGCGCGGCGGCTACAACCCGAATGCGGTCGAGGTCTGGCAGGAGGCGCTGCGCATCCCGCCGATCAAGGTCTACGAGAAGGGCAAGCTGCGCAAGGACGTGTGGGACCTCATCTTCGCCAACATCCGGCTCGACATCGTGCAGCACGACATGAAGGCGGAGATCGGCGCGTGCCGGGTCGGGGAGCGGCGCGTGCTTGCGCTCATCAAGAAGTACGGCCTCGCGAGCTTCGAGACCCACAAGCTGGCCCTGTTCGAGGCCACGCAGAAGATGATGGAGTCCGAGATCGAGAAGATTCCGAACGGGGTCTATTCCGGTGAAGGTTCGGTGTATTACGACGGCCGGCACGAGGGCTCGCAGTTCAAGATCCGCGTGAAGATCACAGTGGAGGACCGGCGTATCAAGTTCGACTACTCGGACACCGACGCCCAGACGAACGGGTTCGTGAACGGCACGTTCACTTCGAGCGCATCGGCCACGATCCTCACGCTGCTGCAGATGGTGAATCCCGACATCCCGCACAACGAGGGCATGGTCGAGCCGATCGAGATCGTCATCCCGGCGGGAACGATCCTGAATGCGAGCTACCCGAAGGCCACCACCTTCGGCAACCATCTCTGCCCACCGAACGCGGACGCGATCCAGCGCGCGCTCGCGCCGGTGATGCCCGACCGCGTCACGGCAGGCTGGAACAACCTGCTCTGCTCGCTTACCTCGGGTATGGATCCCGAAAAGCAGGAGCAGTACGTCGATATCGGCTTCATGGGATTGAAGGGCGGCTCGGGCGCGATGCAGGGCACCGACGGCTACGACCACATCGGCATGATCGACGCCTCGGGCGGCGTGCTCGATCAGGACTACGAGATGTTCGAGCAGCAGACGCCCCATCGGCTGCTGCGGCACGAGTACATCACCGACTCGGCGGGGGCCGGGCAGTGGCGCGGTGGCCTCGGCGTGGAGACGATCTTCGAATTCGGGTCGGACGACACGCAGGTCGTCACCTTCGGGGACGGGGATTTCGAGCCCGCGTTCGGGTTGTTCGGCGGCGGCGAGGGCACGCTCAACTTCATCCGGATGAAGTATCCCGACGGGCGCGAGGTCACGCCGAAGAACAAGGACCTCATTCTCGGCGTACCCAGGGGCACCATCTATCACCAGCAGGCGGGTGGCGGCGGCGGGTATGGCGATCCGAAGAAGCGCGATCGAGCGCTGGTGCGCGAGGAGGTCCGCAACGGCGTCATCTCCGACAAGGCAGCGCGGGAGAAGTACGGATTGAAGGATTGAGGAGTGAGGAGTGAGGAGTGAGGAGTGAGGAGTGATCGAGCGGTTTGAATATTGAAGTTTCCCCTCCTCTCCGAGGAAGGGTGCCGCCGGAGGCGGCGGGGTGGTGGGAGCGACTGATGTACCACCCCGTCGGGCTTCGCCCGACACCCCTCCTTGGAAAGGAGGGGAAAGAATGGGTATCCCCTCCTTTTCAAGGAGGGGTACCCGCGGAGCGGGCGGGGTGATTGACTGAGATGGACGATAAATGAACTTCGATTTGACAGACGAGCAACGCCAGGTGCGCGACGTGTTCGCGCGCTTCACCGACGAGCGCATCGCGCCGGCGGCGGCGGCGCTCGACGAGGCGCACGAGTTCCCGCACGCGCTCTTCCGCGAGCTCGCCGGGCTCGGGTTCTTCGGAATCAGCTATCCGGAGGACGTCGGCGGATCGGGACTCGACCTCGTCACGTTCTGCCTCGCACTGGAAGAGGTGGCGCGCGGATCGGTATCGCTTGCGGGATGTGCGGCGATGCAGTCGCTGATGGGCACCAAGTTCCTGCACATGCTGGGCAACGCCGACATCGTCGAGCGCCTGTTCCTGCCCGCGCTGCGCGGGGAGAAGATCGGCGCGGTCTGCATGACGGAGCCCAACGCCGGCTCGGACCTGGGCTCGCTCGCCACGCGCGCGAAGAAGGTGGGCGGCGGCTACCGTCTCACCGGGCAGAAGATCTGGGTGACCTCCGCGCCGGTGGCCGATTTCTTCACCGTGTTCGCGCGCGCAGGCGAGGAGGGCAAGCTCACGATCTTCCTCGTCGAGCGCGACGCCAAGGGGCTGGCGATCGGCCGGGCCATCGAGAAGATGGGCGTATGGGCGCTGCCGACTTCCGAGCTTGCACTGGACGAATGCTTCGTCCCCGACACGCATCGCCTCTCGAAAGAGGAGGGCGACGGCGAGAGCCACTTGCGCAAGCTGCTGGCGGAGATCCGGATCATCACCGGTGCCATCGCGTTGGGCGTCGCGCGTGCCGCGCTCCAGGAGGCGATCCGCTACGCGGCCGAGCGCAAGCAGTTCGGCAAGCCGATCGACCGCTTCCAGGCGATCCAACTCAAGCTCGCGGAGATGGGCACGCCGCTCGAGGCGGCGGCTCGGCTCGTGTATTACGCGGCGTGGCTCAAGGACACCGACCGCCCTCATCACAAGGAAGCGGCAATGGCAAAGCTGTTCGCCTCGGAGACGGCGGCGTCGGTCTGCGATCAGGCGGCGCGCGTGCTGGCATCGTACGGCTATGCGATGGAGTATCCGGTGCAGCGCTATCTGCGCGACGTGCGCTTCACGTTGATCGGCGGCGGCACGAGCGAGATCCTGAAGCTCATCATCGCGAAGGAGCTGTCGTCGTGACGGGCGCACAGGGCGGCAAGCGCATCAAGGTGGTGCTCGCGAAGCCCGGCCTTGACGGTCACGACCAGGGCGTGAAGGTCGTGGCGCGCGCGATGATGGACGCGGGCTTCGAAGTGATCTACACGGGTCTGCGCCAGACGCCCGAACAGGTGGCCCGCATGGCGCTCGACGAGGATGCGGACGTGATCGCGCTCTCGAGCCTCGCCGGTGCGCACCTGCCGTTTTGTCGGAAGCTGAAGCCGCTGCTGGAGGCGAGCGGACTCACCGACAAGGTCTGGATGATCGGCGGCAACATCCCGCGCCAGGACCACGACGAGCTCCGCGCGCTCGGTTTCAAGGGCGTTTTCTCGACGGGCGCGAGACTCGACGACATCGTCAACTATATCCGGGAGCAAGCGGCATGAACGACATGACCCGACCCCAGGGGAAGCACGTCCGCAACGAATCGGGCATCGAGATCAAGCCGCTCTACACTGCGGCGGACGTCGAGCGGACGGGCGGGCTCGAGATGATCGGCGCACCGGGCGAGTATCCGTACACGCGCGGGATCCACCCCGAAATGTACCGCCGGCGGCCGTACACGATGCGCCAGTACACGGGCTTCGGCAACGCGGCGGACACCAACAAGCGCTTCAAGTACCTCATCGAGAACGGGCAGACGGGGCTCAACGTCGCATTCGATCTGCCGACGCAGATCGGACTCGATTCGGACGATCCCCTGTCCGTCGGCGAGATCGGGCGCGTGGGCATGGCGGTGGATACGCTCGCCGACGTGGAGACCGCGTTCGAGGGCATCGACCTCGACGCCATCACCGTCTCCCTCACGATCAACGGCGCGGCGGCGATCATGATCGCGATGTACCTCGCGATGGCGGAAAAGCGCGGCTACGACGTCAGGAAGCTGCGCGGCACGGCGCAGAACGACATTCTCAAGGAGTTCATCGGTCGTGGCACGTGGGTGTTTCCGGTCGAGCCGTCGGTGAAGCTGGTCGGCGATACGATCGAGTACTGCGCGCAGCACGCGCCGAAGTACACCCCGGTTTCGGTATGCGGCTATCACATCCGCGAGTCGGGTGCCACGCCTGCGCAGGAGATCGCGTTCGCGTTCTGCATCGCGATGGCGTACGCGGACGACGCCATCGCGCGCGGCCTGCACATCGACGAGTTTGCCGGCAGGCTCTCGTACAACTTCAACGTGTTCGGCAACCTCTTCGAGCAGGTGGCGAAGTTCCGTGCCGGCCGCAGCCTATGGGCCAAGATCGTGAAGGAGCGCTACGGCGCGACCGATCCGCACTCCATGTGGTTGCGCATGATTGCCGGCGGGGGCGGGGGCGGGCTCACCTTCGAGCAGCCGGAAGTCAACATCGTGCGCGGCGCCTACTACGCCTTGATCGCCGCACTGTCCGGCGCGCAGACGATGGCGCTCTGCTGCTACGACGAGGCCTACACGATCCCGAGCGAGTACGCGCAGCGCATCTCGCTTCGCACCATGCAGCTCCTGATCGAGGAGATGGGTCTGGCGGATACGGTCGATCCGCTCGGCGGCGCCTGGTATGTCGAGACGCTGACAAACGAGATGCGCACGAAGATGGAGGAGATCATGGCCGACGTCGACGCGCGCGGCGGGATCGTGAAGCTTGTCGCGGAGGGACGGATCCAGGCACAGGTGTCCGCGCAGGCGTACGCGATGCAGCGCTCGATCGAGGCGGGCGAGTTCCGCAAGGTGGGAATCAATTGCTATCGCACCGAGGAGGAGCAGCCGAACGTCGAGTTCCATCCCTACAACGAAGCGGACGCGCAGGCGCAGATCGCGCGGCTGGAAGGCGTGCGGGCGAAGCGCGACGCAGGCCGGGTCAAGGAAACGCTCGCCCGCGTGCGCGCCGACGCCCAGGCCGGCGCGAACGTGATGCCGGCCATCGTCGAGGCGGTGAAAGCCTATGCCAGCGTCGGGGAAATCACGAACGAGCTGATTGGCGTATATGGAAAGTACCGCGAGCCGATCAGATTCTGAATCGGGGAACGAGGAGGGAAGGCATTGACAGTACTTTACGGTTTTAGCGGGAAGGAGGGTAACGGGAGGAAACCAGCCGGTTTCCTCCTGTTCGTGACCTACCCCTTTCCACGCTCAATAGATACCGGGGGGCGCATATGACGGTTGAACGGTATCTGGCACCCAGACACCTCGACGAGGCGCTCGAGGCGCTGCGGGCGGGCGACGCGACGATCCTCGCAGGCGGCACCGATGTGATGCCGCAGAGCGAGTCCGGCAAGGCTCCGCTCCGCAAGTCGCTCGTCAACATCCGCCGCGTGCCCGAGCTGACGGGAATCGCGCTGACGAAGAACGAGGTGCGTATCGGCGCACTGACGACCATCAGCGAGATGATGGCGCATCCGCTCATCCGCGAGCATTTTCCGATTCTCGTCGAGGCGGGGGATCACTTCGCGAGCGAGCAGATCCGCAACGCGGGCACGCTCGGCGGTAACGTCTGCAACGCATCGCCCGCCGGCGACACGCTGGTGCCGCTGCTCGCACTCGATGCGAGCGTCGAGCTCGCCGCGAAACCGAACGGCTCGGTGGAGACGCGCGCGACGCCGCTCGGGTCCTTCATCGTGGGGCCGGGAAAAACCCGCCGCGCCCCCAGCGAGCTGCTCATTGCGATCCGGATACCCGTGCCCCCTGCGGGACAGGTGCAGCGCTTCTACAAGTCCGGCACGCGGCCCGCGCTCGACATTTCCGCCATCGCCATCGGTCTCGCGGCGGTGAAGACGAAGGAGGTGCTGAGCCACGTTCGGCTTGCCTTCGGGGCGGTGGCGCCGGTTCCGATGCGCGGTGCGCATACCGAGGCCATGCTCGAAGGCAAGCGGCTCGACGCCGCGCTGATCGAGCAGGCGGCGCAAGCGGCGCGCGACGAGATCAAGCCGATCTCGGACGTCCGCGCGTCCGCCTGGTATCGCAGGGAACTGATGCACAACATCATCAAGAGGATGCTCGCCGATGTCCAAGAAAGTTGAGATCCGGTTCACGGTGAACGGCTCGCCGCGCGCGATCCAGGTGCCGCCCGAGATGAGCGCGCTCAACATGCTGCGGGAAGAAATCGGTCTCACCGGCACCAAGTACGGCTGCGGCGAGGGCGAGTGCGGGGCGTGCACCATTCTCGTCGACGGCCTGTCCGTCAACGCGTGCCTGCTCTTCGCCGTCGATTGCGACGGGCGGACGATCACCACCGTCGAAGGGGTGGTGAACGAGCCGACCGGGGAGCGCGTGCGGGACGCTTTCGTGCAGGCGGGGGCGGTGCAATGCGGGTTCTGCACGCCGGGATTCGTCGTGCAGGCGACACACCTCATCGACACCCACGGCGCGAACCTCGACGAGGAGACGATCAAGCGCGGCATCGAAGGCAACCTCTGCCGCTGTACCGGTTACAAGAAGATCGTGGAAGCCATCGCGGCGGCCGCGCAGGAAGCGAGGTAGGAACATGGGTATCGCACCGGAGGCACAAGTCGAGACCATCGCGCCGCACGAGTCGCGCGACGCGGGAACGACCCGCACGATCGAGAAGGGCTCCCTGATCGGCAAGCGCATCGCGAAGCTCGACGCACCCGACAAGGCGGGCGGCAAGACGCGCTACATCCACGACATGAACCTTCCCGGCCAGCTGCACGGGAAGATCCTGCACTCGACACGGGTGCATGCGCTCATCAAGCGCATCGACACCGCCAAGGCGAAAGCGCTGCCCGGCGTGCACACGGTCATCACCGCCGCGGACGTGCCCTACCAGCGACCGCTGGGCGTGTCCAAGGATCACATGCCGCTGAAGGGCGACCGGGTGCGGAGCATGCGCGACGAGATCGCCGCGGTTGCCGCGGACACGCCGGAGATTGCCGAGGCGGCCCTGAAGCTGATCGAGGTGGAGTACGAGGATCTCCCGCCGGTCTGCAACCTGGCGGACGCGATGAAGCCGGGCGCGCCGGTGCTTCACGAGCAGAAACCCGACAACGTCGCGATGACCTTCGACTACGCGCACGGCGACGTGGTGCAGGGCGAGGCCGAATCCGACGTGATCTTCGAGGACACGTTCTCGCTCCACTACGTCACCCACTGCTGCATGGGCGTGTCGGGCGTGATCGCCGACTTCGACTCCGCAGGCGGCCTCATGCTCTATTCGCAGACGCAGGTCCCGTTCTTGCACAAGCGCGAGTTCGCGGAGATCCTCGGCATCGATCCGGGCCGGATCCGCATCGTGCAACCGCCGATCGGCGGCGGATTCGGATCCAAGCTCGACATCTACCCATTCGAGCCGATCGCGATTTTCCTGGCGAAGGCCGCAAGGCGACCGGTGAAGCTCATCTTCTCGCGGGAGCAGGAGTTCCGCATCTCGCCGACGCGCCAGCCGGTGCTGCTCACGCTGCGGAGCGGCGCGAAGAAGGACGGCACGCTCACCTTCCGCACGGCGACGACGCTGCACGACAACGGCGCCTACACCTCGTGGGGTGCGACCACGCCGTTCGTGATCATGCAGACGATCTCGTCACTCTACCGGGTGCCGCATTGCAAGTACCACACGACCGCGGTCTACACGAACAACCCGTACGCCGGCTCGTTCCGTGGCTACGGCAACCTGCAGGCGACGTTTGCGGTCGAGCAGCACATGGACAAGCTCGCCGAGGCGATCGGCATGGACCCGCTGGAGTTCCGGCTGAAGAATGCGCAGGACCCGGGCGAGATCACCGGTCAAGGCATGCACTTCAAGTCCTGCGGCTTCAAGGACTGTCTGCGCACGGTCGCTGAACGCAGCGCCTACGCGCGCAAACGGCGCGAGAACATCGCCAACCAGAAGAAGCCGGAGCGCTACAAGCGCGGCGTCGGCATCGCGTCGATGCTGCACGTCGGCGGCGGCGCGAAGATCTATCCGTCGGACGGCTGCGGCACGATCGTGAAGATCGACGATTTCGCACACATCACCGTGATCACGGGGGCATCCGAGATCGGGCAGGGCTCGGAGACCGTGATTGCGCAACTCGTGTGCGAGGAGCTCGGCGTGCCGATGAACGCCGTGACGGTCGTCAACAACGACACCGACGTCAAACCGTGGGACGTCGGTGTGCACGCCAGCCGCACGACGTTCATCGCCGGCAACTCGGCGCTCGGCGCGGCACGCAAGGCGCGCGAGAAGATCATGGCGCTCGCCGCGAAGGTGACGGGCCACGACGAAGCGGCACTCGATCTTCGCCAGGGAACGATCGTGTTGGCCGCCACTGGCGAGGCGATCATGCCGCTCGCGCGGCTGCTCCGGTCGCTGCACTTCTCGGACAAGGCTGATCTCGTCATGACGACGCACTACTACGAGCCGCCGTCGGCGCACCAGGACAAAGGCTTCAAGGGAGACGTCTCCGCGGCCTATGCCTGGGCGTCGCAGGTGATCGAGATCGTGGTGGACACCGACACCGGCAACGTGAAGATGGAGAAGGTCTGGGGTGCGCACGACGTCGGCCGCGTTCTGAATCGCCTCGGTATCGAGGGCCAGATCGAGGGTGGCGTGGTCATGGGCCAGGGGTATGCGCTGACCGAGGAGCTGATCGTCGAGGACGGCGTGGTGAAGAATGCGGCGTTTCGCGACTACAAGCTGGTGACGGCCCCCGAGATTCCGGAGATGGACGTCACGTTCATCGAGTCGATGGACGGCGAGGGTCCGCGCGGCGCGAAAGGCGTCGGCGAGGCCCCTGCGATCTGCATCGCCGCGGCGACCGCCAACGCGATCTACAACGCCACTGGCGTGAGAATCCTCAAGCTGCCGTACACGCCGGAGAATGTCTATCGTGCCCTGAAAGGCATACCGCGTGAAGAGTGAGGAACGAGGAACGAGGAACGAGGAACGAGGAACGAGGAACGAGGAAC
>JBAVOG010000836.1:0-1685 GCA_049691875.1 Burkholderiales bacterium
CGTGAGCGGACGCCGCCGCCCGCAAAGGCGGAGCCGCCGGCCAAACAGGAGCGCAATGCGAATCTCGATACCAACGCGGTTCTGGACTTGATCAAGGGGCTGAAGAAACGCATCGACGACTCGCGGAGCGACGAAGCGGTGTTGCACGAGATCAAAGACGAGATCGATACGCTGCGGAGAAACGTGTACTCGTCGAAGTCCAAGCCGGCATGGATCGCGGGCGGGCTGGAGCGGCTCCGCGCGTTGCTCGAGGAAGCCGGGAGCCATCCGGTCGGCGACAAGATCAACTTCAGGGACTACATCGGGCGCATCAGCGGCATGCTCGAATCGTAGGCGATGCGGTCGCGTTGCGAGTCCACTCGGACCGGGTCACGGCCCCGGTGACAGACTGGGAGGCCGAATGATCGATCCACTGCCCGCCGAGCGGCTCGCCCGCCGCTGCGATCCCGGTTCGTTCGCGTTCGAGACGACCGTGGAGCTCGCGGGCGCGGATGACGTGATCGGGCAGGAGCGCGCGGATCGAGCGGTGGAGTTCGGCGTCGCGATCCGCCGCGACGGCTACAACCTCTTCGTCATGGGCCCGACCGGCAGCGGCAAGCACACGCTCGTGCGCAAGCACATCGCGTCGCACGCTGCGGACGCCGAGCCGCCGTTGGACTGGGTCTACGTGAACAATTTCGACGAGCCGCAGAAGCCGATCGCGATCGGATTGCCGCCCGGTCGCGGCGCGACACTCAGACGGGACATGGAAGGCCTCGTCGAGGAGCTGGGCGACGCGATTCCCGCGGTATTCGACAGCGAGGAGTACAGCGCCAGGGTCGAATCGCTCGATGCGGAGTTCAACGAGCGGCACGAACGGGATTTCGCGGCGCTCGGCGAGGAAGCCACCCAGCAGAAGATCGCTTTGCTGCGCACGCCGAGCGGTTTTTCCTTTGCACCCGTCACGGACGGCGAGGTCATCACGCCGGAAGAGTTCGCAAAGCGGCCCGAGGAGGAACGAGAGCGGATCCAGACCGCGATCGCCGCGCTGCAGGGGAAGCTCGAGAAGCTGGTGCGCGGGGTCATGCGTTTGCGCAAGGAGCGCGCCGAGCGGATCAGGGCGCTCAATCGCGAGATGACGCTGCTCGCGGTCGGGCACGTTGTCTCCGACCTCGAGGAGCGCTACCGGGACATGCCTCGGGTGGTCGAATATCTCGAAGCGGTAAGGCGCGATGTGCTCGACCATGCCGATGACTTCCGCAAGCCCGCGGATACTTCGGCTGCGCCCGGGCCAATGGCGCAGCGCGAGGCGCCATCGCTACGCCGCTACGCGGTGAACGTCCTGGTCGAACACGGCTCTCCCGACGGCGCGCCGGTGGTAACGGAGGATCATCCGACATTCCAGAACCTGGTGGGACGCATAGAGCACCTCGCGCGGTTCGGCGCGCTCGTCACGGATTTCAACCTGATCAAGCCGGGCGCCCTGCATCGCGCCAACAGCGGGTATCTGCTGATTGACGCGGCACGCATCCTGGCCCAGCCGTTCGCCTGGGAAGGACTCAAGCGGGCGTTGCTGTGCAACGAGATCCGGATCGAGTCGCTCGGCGACATGTACGGGCCCATATCGACGGTGTCGATCGAGCCGGAGGCGATTCCATTGCACACCAAGGTCGTGCTGTTCGGCGACCGGGTCATCTACTATTTGT
>JBAVOG010000837.1:0-2588 GCA_049691875.1 Burkholderiales bacterium
GCTTGTTGGTGCGGAAGGGATCGCCTTCGCCCGCGAACATGCGGGTGGGATCCTCGTTCTCGCGCTTGAAAGCGAATACGCCCGCGGTGAACGGAAACGAGCCCGGCAAGTTCTCGAGCATCAGCCATCCGAGCTCTTCCACTAGCAAACGCAGAACAATGTGGGCCCGGACACGCCGGCAGGGTGGCGCTACATCGAGAGCCCGCAAAACGGCTGGCGCTACTTCCTCTTCGTCAGAAAAACAAGGAAACTGCGTACTGCGCGCTAGGCTCGGCTACCAAGGTTCACATCGAGGGCGATCGGCCGATGTCCCTGCATCGGAAACTCGAAGTCGCGTAGCCGATGGAGTTGTTCCGCGCGTTCAGCGTGCTGCGGGCCTAGCGAGTTGAATACAGGGCCGCCGGCTAGCGGCGACCCTTGTAGCTCCCTACGCCGCCAACGGCAGTGCCATCGCCTTGTTGACGAGAGTCTTCGATAGCTCCCGAATCAACCCCGCTCCATCCCCCCGCCACGCACGGCCGTGCATGCACGCGAGCACCTGCGGCTGTAGACGGGCCAACTTTTCCAGTACCCCTGCGGTGTGCGGCGCGTGCGCGTAGTAGTCCATCGGCGCGCGGAACGCTTCGCTCGGCCCGAGGATGTCGGACTCGGTGATCGGCGTCGCGCCGCTCCCGCCCTGGGTGAACAGGTCGCCGCACAACATCGTGCGCGTGCGCGTCTCCATCATGAAGCCGTTCTCCCAGCCGTGCGGCACGTGGGGGGTGTCGGCGAGCGCCCGCGCGGGGCGGTCGGCGAGGTCGTTCACCGACACCATGGCGGCGACCTGGCTGCACACCGGCACCGCGCGCGGCGCGGCGGCGAGGAACTGGTTCAGCCCACCGCATTCGTCCGCCTCGACGTGGGAAAAGGCGACGAGCGGGAACATGCCGCGCGGGCCGGTGTGGAAGAGGAGCGGCGCCTCGTCCGCGATCAGGTACTGGTTGAAGTTGAAGCTCGAGCCGTCGGGAAGGGGGGCCGGCGTGTTGATGCGGTAGATGCCCGGGGCGATCTTGTGGAGGTTGGTGCCGCTGGCTGAGGGTGCCTTCGCGGCCTTGCGCTATTCGCGATTCGCGAATAGCATATGTCCATGATTCTCAAGCCTCAGGACGTGGTCGTCCTCCTGAAGCTGGTCGCCCTGCGAGACCAGCCTTGGACCTTCCAGCGCCTCGCGGTGGAGCTCTCGATCAGCCAGTCCGAGGTGCACGCGGCGGTGAACCGGGCAGTCGCGTCGCGACTGATGAGCGATTCCGCGTCCTCGACCGGCCGGCCCCTTCAGCCGCAGCTCCTGGAGTTCCTGGTGCACGGCGTGAAGTACGCGTTTCCGCCGGAACGCGGCGAGCTCACCCGCGGGGTGCCGACCGGCTACGCCGCACCGCCGCTCAATAGCCAGATCGTGGGCTCGCACGAGCCGCCGCCGGTTTGGCCCTACGCCGAAGGCAACACTCGGGGCTACGCGCTCGCGCCCCTTTACCGCACGGTGCCCGAAGCCGCGTTGCGCGACCCGGAGCTCTACCAGCTGCTTGCGCTGGTAGACGCCATTCGCGACGGGCGCGCGCGCGAGCGCAGCCTCGCCGAGAAGGCGCTCGAGAAGCGCTTGCGGCCGGCGGGATGAGATGGCCGACCCGAACATCGAGCTCCTTACGCGGGTGGTGCAAGCGCTGGGCGAGCTGCGCAGCCGGATGACGTTCGTGGGTGGCTGCGCGACGGTACTCCTCGTCACCGACCCGGCCGCGAGCCCGGTGCGCGCCACGCAGGACGTCGACGCGGTCGTGGCCGTCGTCTCGCTCACCGAGTATCACCAGCTGGGCGCCGCGCTTCGCGCGAGGGGATTCTCGCAATCGGTCGAAGAGGGCGAGCCCCCGTACCGCTGGACGCTCGCGGGCCTGAAGCTCGACCTGATGCCGAGCGAAGAAGCCGTCCTGGGCTTCACCAACCGCTGGTACACGGCCGTGCTGGGTTACGCATTTACCGTGACCGTGGGCGCAGGCCTCGAGATTCGCGTCGCCGATGCGCCGAGCTTCCTCGCGACGAAGCTCGAAGCGTTCCTCGATCGCGGGAAGGGCGACTATCTATCGAGCCACGATCTCGAGGACGTGCTCTCGGTCGTCGACGGACGGCCCGAGCTCGTGGGCGAGCTGCGCGCGGCCGACCCGGACGTGCGCGCATTCGTGGGCGCGACCTTCGCGAGCCTGCTCGCCGACGAGGAGTTTCTCAACGCGCTGCCGGGCCTTGTCCTCGAAGGCAGCCCCGCGATGCGTACACCCATCGTACTTAAGCACTTGCGGCAGCTCGCGGAGCTAGCGGACTGAGTCCAGCCTCACGCCGCGAGCGGCAGCGCGAGCGCCCGCGTCTTCAGGTTCCTCGCCAGCGCCCTCAGCAACCCCGCCCCATCCCCTCTCCACGCACTCCCGTGCATGCACGCGAGTATAGGAAGGATAATCCTCAACTCTTTCCCGTGGCACGACCAATCTCGAGCGAAGAAGGCGCCGGCGCACGCCAACACGCCCGGCGATTGTGCTGAAATTCGATCCGCTTGGCCTGTGTGGCCC
>JBAVOG010000838.1:0-2965 GCA_049691875.1 Burkholderiales bacterium
GCCGCACACCTGCGGGAGCGCCGGCCGCCGGCTTGGCCTCCGTATCGATCTGTGCGATCACCTCTCCGGCAACCACCGCCCCGCCCCCGTCCTTGAGAATCTTGGTGAGGACTCCGTCGGCCGGTGCGGGACGCTCCAGGACGACCTTGTCGGTCTCGACGTCGATGAGGTTCTCGTCGCGCTTGACGGCCTCGCCCACCTTCTTGTGCCAGGAAAGCAGCGTGGCCTCGGAGACCGACTCCGAGAGCTGCGGCACCTTCACTTCAAGCAGCATGATCGCTCCGTATCGTTGCGCCGGGCTCGGCTTGGCCTCGCCTCGGCGTGCTAGTTCCTTGCGCACCCACGGTGCCCGGACCGGTCTAAGGCGGAATTCCCACCCACGGACCGAGGCGCTGCCTCAGGCAGCGCCCGGATCAGGAAATTGATCGATTAGATGGATCGCAATGTCGGTGGTTCACCCCTTGAACCGGCCGAACGCGGTCTCGACCAGCTTCTTCTGCTGTTCATTGTGCTTGGCCGTGTAGCCGACCGCCGGCGACGCCGACGACGCACGCCCCGCGTAGTGCAACTTCTGCCCGGCACGCATGTTTTCGCGCAGGTAATGCTGGGACTGGTACCAGGCCCCCTGGTTCTGCGGCTCCTCCTGGCACCAGACCACTTCGGTGGCGTTCGGATAGCGTCGAACCTCGGCAGCGAACTGCTTGTGCGGGAAAGGATAGAGCTGCTCGACCCGGATCACCGCGATGCTGTCCAGACGGCGCTCGCGGCGCGCGGCCACGAGGTCGTAATAGACCTTCCCGCTGCACGCAACGATCCGCGTCACCGCCTGGGGCTCGAGTGCGTCGACCTCACCGATCACGGTCTGGAACCCGCCGCGCGCGAGCTCGCGCAGGCTCGAAACGGCTTCAGGCTTCCTGAGGAGAGACTTCGGCGTCATGATGACGAGCGGTTTCCGGAACGGCCGCACCATCTGCCTGCGCAAGAGGTGGAAGATCTGCGCCGGCGTGCTCGGCATGCAGACCTGTATGTTGTGCTCCGCAGTGAGCTGAAGGAAGCGCTCCATCCGCGCCGAAGAGTGCTCGGGCCCCTGTCCTTCGAAGCCGTGGGGCAGCATCATCACGAGTCCGCACATCCGGCCCCATTTCGCCTCACCCGATGCGATGAACTGGTCGATGACGACCTGCGCGCCATTTGCGAAGTCGCCGAACTGCGCCTCCCACACGACCAGCTCGTTCGGCTCGGCGCAGGAGTATCCGTATTCGAATCCGAGCACCGCCTCTTCCGACAGCACCGAATCGATCACGACGAAGTCGGCCTGGTTCTCCTGCAAGTTGGATAGCGGGATGAAGGTTCCCGCATCCCATTTCTCGCGATTCTGGTCGTGCAGCACCGCATGGCGGTGGGCGAACGTTCCGCGTCCGGAGTCCTGACCGGAAATCCGCACGCCATAGCCCGAGACGAGCAGCGAAGCGTAGGCAAGCGTTTCGCCCATGCCCCAGTCGAGCATCTTCTTGCCCTTGCCCATGTCCCGGCGCGCCTGGATCACGCGCGCCACGACCGGGTGAAGCATGAATCCGTCCGGGACCGCAGTGAGCCGCTCGACGAGGCGCCGGAGCTCGTCGATCGGGACCGCCGTATCCGCCGAGTCCGTCCACTTGGAATTGAGAAAGGGCGTCCAGTCGATCGCGTACTTGCGCTGGAAGTTGGACAGCGTCGTGCTCGCCGTATGGCGGCCTTCGTCGAGCGCCTGGCGGAATGCCGCAATGAGCGCGTCCGGTTCGTCCTCCTGGATGACCCCCTCCGCGAGGAGCTTGTCGGCGTACAGACGCCGCGTCCCCGGATGCTGGTTGATCTTCTTGTACATCAACGGCTGGGTCACGAACGGCTCGTCCTGCTCGTTGTGTCCCAGTTTCCGGAAACAGACCAGGTCGATCACGATGTCGCGCTTGAACTCCTTGCGGTAGTCCATGGCGAGCTGGGTCACGAACAGCGCCGCCTCCGGATCGTCGGCGTTCACGTGGAAGATCGGCGCCTCGATCATCTTGGCGACGTCGGTGCAGTAGGTGGTGGAGCGTGCGTCGCGCGTGTCGGAGGTCGTGAACCCGATCTGGTTGTTCACGATGACGTGCACCGTGCCGCCGGTGGCATAGCCGCGCGTCTGCGAGAGATTGAGCGTCTCCATCACCACGCCCTGCCCGGCGAAGGCGGCATCCCCGTGGATCAGCACGGGCAGCACGCGATCCCCGCTCCGGTCCTGTCGCCGGTGCTGGCGCGCACGCACCGACCCTTCGACGACCGGGTTGACGATCTCCAGATGCGACGGGTTGAACGCCAGCGTGATATGCACCGGGCCGCCGGGCGTGGACACGTCGGCCGAGAATCCGTTGTGATACTTGACGTCACCCGAGGACAGCTGGGATGCGTGCTGGCCCTCGAACTCGGCAAACAGCTCCTTGGGCGATTTGCCGATCGTGTTGACGAGCACGTTCAGGCGCCCGCGGTGCGCCATGCCGATCACCAGCTCCTCGACTCCCTGGCTGCCGGCGCGGCGGACGATCTCGTCCATGACGGGGATCAGGGTATCGCCGCCTTCCAGCGAGAAGCGCTTCTGGCCCACGTAGCGCGTGTGCAGGTACTTCTCGAGCGTCTCGGCGGCGGTCAGGCGCTCGAGCAGGCGGCGTTTTTGCTCGGCCGGAAAGCCGAACTTGCCGCGGGCCGGTTCCAGCCGGCTCTGAATCCAGTTCTTCTGCGCCGTGTCGGCGATATACATGTACTCGGCGCCGATCGTCGCGGTGTACGTGTCGCGCAGGATCTGCATAATCTCGCGCAGCGTCGCCTCTTCCGGGCCGACCAGGGTTCCAGTGTTGAACACCGTATCCATGTCCGCCTCGATGAGGTCATAGAACGCAGGCTCCAGCTCGGGGATCTGCGGACGCGGCAAACGCTTGAGCGGATCGAGCTGCGC